>CAZGVM010000122.1:0-4546 GCA_964528855.1 uncultured Desulfomonile sp.
TGCACCATTGTCAGGAAACCAAATAACTATCGTGTTTTCCTCCATTCCGGAGTCGCGTATGGCCTGAATCACCTTTCCGGTGTTATCATCCAGTTCCATGAGTGAATCGAGATACGGATGGCCCCCTGGCGCTTTTCCTTTCCAGTCATCAGATGGCAACGTCGGATTATGAAGCTTCATGAAACACAAATACATAAAAAAGGGTCTGTCATCCTTGGCGTGATTTTTTATCCATTCTGAAGCAGTCTGAGCCATACGGTTGTCCACAACCCTGAGATCTTCCGTTTTGAAAACCCTGGTCTTTTTGGCAGGCTGACCTTTGACTCCTTCCCATTCGCCATCATTATAAAGGTCTTTGAACCATTTCATGTAAGCGGGATCTTTTAGTGGAAAATCGGGATAGAAATCGGGATCGGTCCATGTATAAGCGTTGGCATAGTAAGGAAGCATGTGATACATCTCGTCGAACCCTACATTAGTAGGATAAAACTCCTTACGATCCCCGAGATGCCATTTTCCAATCTGTACTGACCGGTAACCGGCCTGCCCCAGATAATCGGCCAATGTGATGTCATCCTGGCAAATACCTCCCGGACTTCCTATCGTCAGCACTTCGCTCAATCCAGAACGGATTGGATATCGACCCAGCAGAAAAGCGGCCCTCCCGGCTGTGCAACTCGCCTGACCATAGAAATTGGTGAAACGCATTCCCTCTCTGGCAAGCCTGTCAAGCTGGGGTGTAGGCGCTCCTCGAGTGGCCCCTCCTCCGTAGACTCCGAGATCCCCCCAACCCACATCATCAGTCATAATTACAACAATATTGGGCTTCCTTGATTCCTGTTTCTGTTCACCGTAACTCGGGTCAATGAAAACTCCCGCAATCATAATAGAACTCGTAAGTACCAGCGCATTGAACAGGCGGAATTTGAACCGATCCATGATAACCTCCTGAAAAAAGATCTGCCTGATTAATATCCAACAGTGTTTTTACATTAGGGCTCAAACGAGAAAACTCGCTTCCAGTCGTTTTTCATGCTGATGACTATCCAACCGTTTTTCACGGCCTCATCATAAAGTTCCTGAGTGAAGGGGCCTATTTTGGTTCCCGGTAGACCTTGGGCAGGTCCGTATGAGTATTCACGGGCGGCGTCATCGTGAAGAACCAGCATGCACAGGCTTTGCCCCGTGCCCGCCTTTGTGTATTCCAACATCTGACGGTCGCCAGTGGAGTTACCGAATGAAGCTTGAGGCCGACGACCTATTGCCAAATGAATGCCCTCCGGCTTTCCAGCGTAGTCATCTTGTAACAGGATCTTGGGCTCTTTAATGAGGGTCGGTTTGCCGGCGTTGTCATAACCGAATTTTGTAGCCTGAGCTGTTCCAATAACCTGCTCGGGGGGAATTCCGTAAACCTGTTCGGAATACTCCCGCACGAAGTCCTGTGAGCTTCCTGTGACAATATAGGCTCTGTAACCGTTTGACTTCAGGTATTGAACAACCTCGATCATAGGTTGGTAAACCAGTTGCGTGTAGGGTCGATTCCAACGGATATGCCTTGAGTTATTGATCCATTTTTTGACCTGCTCCGCAAACTCTTCAACATCCATTCCCGACAGAGTAGTGTTAAAAATTTTTTCCAGGTCTTCCATGCTGATATGCGCTATGGCTTCCCTGTTAGCTGAGGCGACGGTCTTGAATGGTTCGATGTTCGCAAGGTCCGGCTTAGCTTTCAGAATCTCCCGAACACGATCCAGGCAGTAGATGACCTGAGTGTATACCGGATGTTCGACCCACAGGGTGCCGTCTTGGTCAAATGTAGCCACACGATTTTTTTGAGCCACAAAATCGGGTCCGGCCTCATCAGTAGTTTCTTTTACAAAGGAAATAATGGCTCGTTTGGCCGGGCCGTCGTTCCACGAAGGAAGTGGATCGGGCTGCGCCGACACCGGAAAATTTAAGAACAACAAAACGAAAATTATTAAGATAGATGCAATCCCAAATTTATTTATGATACGGCTCATTTTTTATACCTCACCTGAAACGCTGCGTTTTTAAACAAGGTTGACAATGTCCGTGAACTATCATGGAAAAATATCGCACAAGTCATGATCCAAACAGGCTGATGGCCTAACGTTTTCCAGCCTTCTCAATGGCTTTTTTGTAGATTCTGATCGCGTCAGCCTTCTTGCCCTGTTTTTTATATATCTCACCGGCCAGAGTGTATGCTTCATAATAATTTGGATAGCGGTCAATCAGTTTTTCAAGAACATCCGCCGCTTCTGCAAACCGCCCCCTTTGTTGCTGATAGTACGCCAGCGTAAATGCATACTTGGGAATGTTAGGGCTAGACTGAACGGCTTTTTGGCAGAATTGAACCGCCTCATCGAGTCTGTCTCTCGAGAGCATTACACAAAGGTTAAAAGCGGCCTGCCCCATCTGCGGATCTGAATCAAGAGCTGCCCGAAGATGTTTTTCTGCTCCTGTCAAATTGCCGTCTTCTGCCTGAAGCAGGGCAAAGTTGAAATTTGCAGCAGCGTTATCTGGAGCAATTTTCAAGGCCTTTTCCAGGGAGGCGGCTGCCTTGGGCCTATCGCCCATGCCGGCGTAGGCCATGGCCTCGTTTACCATGACCAATATCGCCCGGGGTTCAAGTTGAAGAGCCTTATCATAGGAGGAAACCGCCTCTGTATAGACTTCACGATCAAGATAATAGTTGCCCAGGTTGTAGTGAGAGTCCCACTGGTCAGGTCGAGACAAAATCGAATCAAGGTATTCCTTGTTTGCCATCTCTACTTTCTTTTTGTCGCTAGGCGAAAGCGGTATGTTTGAATAACCTGTCAGAGCAGCGGCTGCGCTGACACGAACGAGGCGATATTCATCCCCCGTGGCTTCAACAATGGCCAACATGGCCCCTCTAGATGGATAATTCTGAAGCGCAGTGATGGCTGCCGATCGAACAAGAGGCGAAGCGTCTTTTGCCACCATCAACAACTTCCTGGCCAATCCGGGGTCTGCCGACGGCGTCATCAGTCTTATGAGTGATGTCGCAATTATAACGTCACGATCTCTGCTCGTGACGTAATCAATCATATCGTCTAACCTTGACCAGTCTCGCTTCCTGCCGGATTCAATCAATTTACCACGGGTAATTTCCCTGGCCTGATAGTCACGTTTGCGCCACTTTCGAACCCACTCATCGGCCCATTTGGGATCCTTGTCTTCATGGCAAATATTGCATGCGTTGGGTGAATTGAACTCGATTGTGGCGGCCGGGGCCGGCGGCCTCATCGAATGATCACTTCTCCGCATCCTGGCAAATTCAGTCATTGGCATGTGGCATGCCACACATTTGTCACCCGAACTGCCCTGTTTATGCATTGTGTGTTCAGTGGAATTATCGACTTTTTCCTGGTGACATGGCATGCATGCCAGATTTGGGCTGTCAGATGTTTTGAATTTGTATCGCCCGCTGGATGTGTGACAATGGAGGCAATCAAGTTTTCCAGACTTGACGCATGGACTCATGAGCCAGGACGTGTAAGAGTAGTTTTCACCCAGGTCCCGCCCATCCGGATAGTAGTCCGGGTTTTCCAGAGTCACCAGACCAAAATGGTCAAAGAATTTGGACCCTGGCTGGAATGTTTCTGTAATTACCACAGCTTTTGCATGACACGACGAACAGGCCCCGTTGTTTTGTTCCACTGAGAAATCACGACCACCACGTATAATCTTGAGGTCTTTTGGAATAGTCCCTTTTGGCGCCGATTCACAAACCCTGATGTGCTCCTGGGCGGGTCCGTGACAAGCCTCACAATTGATTCCTGGCTCCTTCCAAACCGTATTGTAACTATCGTTCCGGGAATCGTAATTTGTGGAAACCTGGCTGACATGGCAACCGTAGCAGGATGTGTTGAAAGTATATTGCCAGTCCTTCCAGTTTATAGCTTGGCATGTTTGGCCCGGCAAATGTCTGACACCGCTAGAGACTACATCAAACCATTCTTTTCGGTTGACATCGTACCCCAACGGCAAAGTCTGAAGCCTGCCGCTATCCATTGAAGTAAGAAAATAATAAACATTCTTTCCGCCCATGGCGTGATCGATCCGAAACTTTGTCATGTCTTGTGGACCTCGCTCCACAACCCAGCCTTCCCCGTCAATAATCTCCAGTCGGTATCTGTATTCTCCTATGACAATTTCGGTCTCGTGTGGAGTAAGGTTATCGCGTGCAAAATCCACCGTGAAAGGCTGCATGGCCAGCCCGTGATGAGAAGGCGCCCACAACTGGTAGAATTTCTCGTGACACTTACGGCAACTTTGAGAGCCTGTATAGTTCTGCGGTGTGTGACTCACAGCAAGATCAGTATCCTGCCTGGCCCGGGCATCAATTTTCATACATTCACAAAGAATAAAAAGACAGAGAACCCCGCCGGCGACGTATTTAATTGATCTAGTCATCATACATCCTTAATACGTGGCATGACAGGTGGAAACCAGATTATACGCCATGGAAACTGACAACCCGTATACAAAGTGATGTGCCTGG
>CAZGVM010000122.1:4556-10049 GCA_964528855.1 uncultured Desulfomonile sp.
CCGAAGAAGCCTTGAATCTTCCCGAAATCCCATATGCGGACAGAGGAGGTTTTACCGATGTCAGTTTACCCATGAACCACCTCCCCATAATATTGGGGAATGGCAAATTATTTTAAAAATCGCGAACTGGTATCACATGTTCCGGCAAGCCGCGACTGATTTTCATCAATTACAAGTACTAAGGGCGTGTTGATCCTGTCAGAGCGCTGTCAACCGCCCAGCGCCGCCTGAACAGAATTCAAGAGTTCCGGCGCCTGCCACGGCTTGCGTAAAAAGCCCTTTATGTGTGGGCATATTTGACGCACAAAATCGCTTTCCGGTGAGTAACCGCTCAAAACCAGGACCCTGACCGCAGGATCAATTTTCATGATTTCTTTCAAACAGTCCACTCCCGACATCTTGGGCATTATGAGATCCAACATTATCAGAGATATTTCATGCTGTCTTTCTTTAAATATCGCCAGCGCTTCAGACCCGGTTGAAGCTAGAACGACCTGGTAACCGGCATTTTGAAGGACTTTTTGTTCCAGTTCGGCTACCAGCAAATTGTCTTCCACCACTAAAATGGTCGCAATTGTTCGAGCGCCGCTTACCGGGACAGTTTTGGGCGCCGTCTGTGGAGCCCCTTCCTTCAATGGAATTAACACCTTGAACTCGGCGCCTTTTCCCGGTTCACTGTCACAGGTGATGAGCCACTCATTCTGTTGGACAATTCCCATGACCACTGAGAGACCAAGCCCTGTGCCTCTGGTTGTTCCTCTTTGCTTTGTAGTAAAGAACGGATCAAATATTCTTGCCAATGTCTGTTTGTCCATCCCCATGCCGGTATCAGCCATTGAAAGCATCACATATTTGCCAGGTTTGACTACCTGATGGGGTTTGAACTCCTCGTCATCGAACTGGAGTATTGATGTCCGTAACCTGAGTCGGCCACCTTGTGGCATGGCTTCTAAAGCGTTCTGGATAAGGTTCATTAAAATCTGGTCAATCTCAGTGAGGTCCGCATAAACAGGTGTTGGCCCTTCGTACAAACAGAGTTCCACGTCAACACCTTCAGGAAATGTTGGTGACATCTTCAAATTAATATCTGTCAACTGATGGTTCAGGTCCAAAGCGACCGGGAATCCTTTACCCTGCTGCACGAAGGCGAGCAGTTTTTTTACCAGCTCGGCGCCACCTTTACCAGCTTCAATTATAGTCCTTATTTTGTGGAGATCGGGGTCACCTTCATTTTTGTCCATCGAAAGCAGTTCTGTGTAACCCAACATTACCTGAAGCATGTTGTTGAAATCATGAGCCACGCCTCCCACCAGAGTGGCCATGGCTTCCATTTTTTGGGATTGAAAAACCTGAGCCTGGAAAGCTTCTTTCTCCGCCTGTGTCTTTCGATGATTTTCAATCTCCTCCGAAAGCTTTTCCTTAACCGTTTTTAGTCGTAGCTGAAAAATGTCGCCAAGCTTGATGAGCCTCTTGGTCTGTTTTACGACCCTTTTAAATTCATTCAGAAGTTTTTCGTAGTGATCATACCATGCGTTTTTATTGTCAGCCGCCGATGCAAGAACCGCATCGGCCATTTCTACGACTTGTCGCTCTCTCCCAAAAAGATCTTTTTCATCCATTGCGCTGTGGCCCCGTAAAGGCATAAACATCATGACATATTAAACACATGATGACACATGATGCGTTAGCGAGAAAGACTTTGAATTTCAGCACTCATGATTTGATCCACGAGGAATCCATGTCATAAATCATTAGAAATCACAGTACTACTCTGTCGTTTGAACAAAATTGAATTTGAGCGCCGTTGTTTCATCTTCGAATTCTTCACCGGCCTCAAAAATTGTCTCGTTTTCAGGGTGATAGCGCCAGTTTACCTCGACCTGTCTATCATCTGAAGCGGCCTGGTCTAGAATCTCAAACAAGTTCAGGAGAGCTTTCGAACTGCTGCTGTTAAAATATGACAGGTGAATATCTACGGTAA
Source organism: uncultured Desulfomonile sp. (assembly GCA_964528855.1). Taxonomy (GTDB): domain Bacteria; phylum Desulfobacterota; class Desulfomonilia; order Desulfomonilales; family Desulfomonilaceae; genus CAITZA01. The sequence goes on from CAZGVM010000122.1 coordinate 6,538, forward strand.
TTCTATGAGCATCCGTAGAATTTATGTATTCGTCGATGGATGACAATATTGGCCCAAAAAATTTTGCGGCGTTCTCCGGGTATGATTCTCCCTTGACCTGTATTTGATTGGACAAAGGATTTATAAGGACAAAAGGACTCGATTTTGTCGCTTCAATTGTGATTATCTCCATTCTCATCACCTCATATAATGGCTTTTATCGTTAAGAAGACAAAATCCGAATCCACCGGGGAGATATCAAATTCAATGGGTCTGGTTGCTTTCCTCGCCATTTCTATGAACCCAAGTCCTGATCCTTTTACGTTGCCTTCAGAGGTTTTTTTTCGACGTTCCCTGTACAATTTCTTTAGTTCATCCTTATCTAATCTCGCCACAAGGTCGAGTTGCTCACGAATCGATTCTTCCGCTTCGGTTTTTATTTTATTTCCGCACAAGACATAGTATTTGCCGTTTTCTTTGCCGACTATCAAAACGCCCATGCGAATTTCACCTTCCTGACGCTCATCCGGAATTACACGATCGGCTGAATAGTTCACGATATTCTGCATTTGCTCAATAAAAATGGAGAAAACTTTTTGAGAAGTATTGAGGTCTGTATCCTCGATCTCCATTTTATGCTTTAGAGTTCCGCCGATTCCCTCGATGACCTCCTGAGATATGGGACCACTAAAAGAGAAAATTATACCTCTTTGGTTCATATCGACATAGAACTGATGAAGATTAAAGGGTATCATTTCGTTTGCTCTCCTTTGCTAGATCCTTACTCCCAAAACAGTCACATCATCACGTTGATCTTCGGCGCCCCTGTAATGAGTGAACACTTCCAGCAAACGGTCGCGCTGTTCACTCAAGGGTCTTTCTCCATTTTCGAGAATGAATCTGCTAAACCCGGCCCTTCCAAATGGCAGACGTTTGTCGCCTCCGATTTGCTCTATCAGTCCGTCGGTGGCCATATACAGAGATGAGCCGGCAGGAAGGTCAATATAATGATTCTGAAAGACGTGGTCCGGATTTGAGGACTTATACCCAAGGCTTTCAGTGTCTCCTTTTGTCAATGTCACTTCATGGTTGGACAACATGAACACCGGTATTCGAGCTCCGGCAAAAATTGCCTTGCGGGTTTGTCTGTTGACCAGGCAAATCCCCATGTCCAAACCATCGTCGAACAGCTGGCCCTCATCCCTCTTTTTCAAGGTGTTTCGTACCAAAATGTTCATGCGTCCCAACAACGCGCCGGGATCAGCGTAACCGATCTCATGGACTGCCCGGTTTAGTGAAGTTGCGGCGATCATCGTCATGATCGCCCCAGGCACTCCATGGCCGGTACAATCCATGACAGCCAGGGCAATCTCGTCACCTCTGCCGTCAAGCCAGTACAAATCGCCGCCTATGATGTCGCGTGGCTGCCAGATGATGAAGTAATCGTCCAGAAGATCTCTCACCTTATCGTCGGACGGCAATATGGCGGACTGTATGTTCTGAGCGTAATAGATGCTGTCCATAATCATGGAATTGGCTTCTTTAAGTTCGCCATGACTCCTGATCAGTGCATTCTCCGCCGTTTCCTGACCTTCTATCCCTTTTTCCAGTCGCTTGCCCCCGACAAACAAACCCACCAAACCTAGCAACCATAACACTCCGTGTCCTATGGACAGAGCGAGAAACTCGCCTCTGGCAGCACGCAAAAGTGGTGACATCGGAACGGCCACACTGATTCCACCCCTGATGTCGCCAACTTTGTACCCCTGCTCCGCATGGCATTTCAGGCAACCATCCTCAGTTACAAGGGGGCGCATCAACCTCATGTAGGACACTCCCCGGATATTCTCTACGGATGAGGCTTCCTGCTGTCCATGTTCAAAAGACTTCAACGCCCTGGTCTCCCATTCGTCCGCCTTGTTTTCAGATCTAATCGGGTCCAGGCTGGTAATGTGTCCCTTGGTCCCCGATTGCCCTTCTTGAATTTCATGGACAAGACGGGTCATGAAAGCCGGGTTGATAAGTGTCAGATTTTGTCCCAACGTCGTCAGGATGTCCCTTTGAGGCGCCTTGAGATAGGGATTAGGGCTTGTTTTGTCAGTGACCGGGACGTATACCCCACCCATTCCCGCATTCCATCTGCGATATATGACGTCTTTTTCAAATGAACTTCGAGCCTGAATCCGAGCCGCCTCCACAGTTTTGGAGTCCACTTCGATCCAGTTCCAGACAAAGGAAGCGCACACTGTGCATGTCCAGATCACCGAAATGACTACCAAATAGCGCTTGACTACGGGGATCTGGCTATTGAATGAACTAGAGCTAACCATGATCTACTCCGGGATTTCCTGATGCATCTTAATACCAAAGAACCTGCTTGGCCCTACAACCGAATGGGGGAAGGAAACATTCCTCATGAAACTATTTTTTCAGCCTTAGCCCATTTAAGGGTTATCTGCCTATTTTTCAACTAAATTCCCGATTTGTCCTCTAATGGGCCTTGTTGTCAAGCAACTTGTCCTGGTGCGGATGGACACCCATCCAGACGACCAATCCGGTTTCCACATCATAAACAGCGCCTTCTACCTTGAGTTTACCCGATTTTATACTATCTACAATCACAGGGCTAGTGCGCAGGATGTCTTCAATGGCCTGCCACACATTGGCCTCAATTGCGTCTTTCATGATGCCATCACCTTTGGCTGACGGGTTGTTCTTTCTGGCAGTGGCCACGGCGGCGCTGATATTCTTTGCCAAGGGGACAATGTTTCCACGAAGGTCGGCTGACTGAGCGACTGCGGCCACTGCGCCACATTTTGTGTGACCCAAAACGACCAGTAGTGGTGTGCCCAGATGCCCAACGGCATATTCCATTGAACCTGTCTGATCAACATTCGCTACATTTCCGGCCACTCTGACAGCAAATATGTCACCAACACCCCTGTCAAAAAGTATCTCCAACGGAACTCTGGAATCAGAGCACGAGAGTATGGTGGCAAAAGGCTTTTGACCCTCTGTCGCAGTGAGTTTGCGTCTATCCATGCCCTGATTCGGATGCTTTACGTTCGATGAAATGTAGCGGGCGTTGCCTTCTTTTAACATCGCCTGGGCCTCACTCGAGGAAATTCCCGCCGAACCGCCGACCGCCCAGCACAGGCCAGGGCACAGTAAAACAACCACCGTCCAGATCGACAATATTCTCAGCATCATGTCCTCCAGAATCAACTTGATTGATTTGAACACTTATTGTGTTATTTCAGAAATTTAGAATTATGAGCCCACGATGATTTCTGCCCGTGACTGACCCGCTACGTCACAAGCATCGTGACAGGAGTCCGGACACATGTCATTGAAAGAGTCGGGAAGAAAAGTCTCTAAAAACGAGGATTGACACGTGCCAGATTTTTAATCAAAAATAACATTTGCGGCATGAAACAGTCAAGTATAGATAAATGAGATTTCTTAGTGTTTTGGGTCCACGAAATTTTAATGATGGAACGTAGTCAAGGCATCGAGAACTTGACAAGAAGAGT
>CAZGVM010000123.1:0-9995 GCA_964528855.1 uncultured Desulfomonile sp.
GGTGATGAAAGACCTCAATCTGGCAAAGACCCTGAAATGGGCGGGAAAGAAGGATGAGGCAAAATCTGCACTGAACCGCATCCTGGCATCTGAGCAAGATAATCCGGAAGTTCACAAGATGCTCGGAGCCTATGCGCTGGAAGAAGGGGACACCAGGGAAGCCATCGCCCGATACATCAAGGCTGTTCAACTCTCCGGAGGCGACCCCCAGCTAAAACTGTCATTGGCTCTTGCTTACTACAGATCTGGAGACAGGAACTCCGCCAAAAACATATATGAGAAAATGATATCTGACGAGGAAGCGACACCGGACATAATCTCCAATCTAAGTATGCTGTATCTTGAGGAAAACAAGCTGGATGACGCTTTGAGTCTGCTCCAGAAATCGATCACCTCTTCGCCGGAGTCCAGTATGCTCTACTCCCCCTACGCTTTGGCATTGGCAATGTCCGGAGATATCGGGAACGGTCTCAAATGGATGAAGAAAGCCTCCGATGCAGAGCCCGGCGACCCCTCCCACCTCTACAATCTCGCAGGAATGTTCGCCCTGGCAAATGATACCGAAAATTGCTTCAGAACGCTCAACCTCGCCATTGATCGTGGCTACTCAAATTATGACAAGCTCAGGAATGATCCAATCTTTAGTCCCGTACAGAACAACTCCCAGTTCTACAAAATATTGGAACGCATTTCAGAATAGTGAACCTGTCCCTGAAAAGAAGATTGAATATCATTTATTTTTTCAGAACACTCGTAGAACCGTTTTTCATGTACAAAGCTATTGCAGCTACCCCAAAAGTTATGTTAAACAGTTAGCTTATGTTTTCCTGCAACAGTCTCTGATTCTATCCGACTAAGTCCAAGAGAAAATAGAAGGCGATCGAAGTTCGAGGAGGTTCACTAAATGTTTGAGATCCTTGAGAAAGAGAGGATTGGCCCTGGTGTAAACAGAGCAGTCATATCTGCTCCCGCTATAGCTGAAGCTCATAGACCTGGTCAATTCATCATATTACGAACTACAGAAAACGGAGAAAGAATTCCACTCACAGTCGCAGACAAAAATGTCGAGAAGGGAACGATAACTCTTGTGTGGCAGGAGGTAGGCTCTACTACCTATTACATGAGTACAATGTGTGTGGGAGAGAAATTTCAGGATATTTGCGGCCCATTAGGCACACCGACTCACATTGAGAAATTTGGAACAGTTGTGGGAGTTGGGGGTGGCATCGGAGTCGCTCCACTTTATCCAATAACCAAGGGTATGTTCGACGCTGGAAACAACGTTATAAGCATCCTGGGCGCCAGAACAGAGGGACTGCTGGTAATGACCGAGGATATTCGAAAGGTCAGTCATGAGCTGATAATATCGACTGATGACGGATCATTCGGTTTCCACGGATTTGTCACCCAGGTTTTACAGGGCCTTATCGACAAGGGTCAGCAGATAGACCTGGTAGTAGCCATAGGCCCGGTTCCGATGATGAAAGCTGTGGTGAATGTAACCAGGAAGGCCAATTTACCTACAGTAGTGAGCCTGAACCCAATTATGGTGGACGGCACTGGAATGTGTGGCGCCTGCCGTGTTGAAGTTGGCGGCAAGACCATGTTCGGCTGTGTAGATGGCCCTGAGTTTGACGGACTGCAGGTTGATTTTGATCTTTTGATGAAGCGACTTGCAATGTACAAAGGCCCCGAATTGATAGCGCTAAATAATTTCCGTGACACTCCGCGCGGGTGTCAATGCACTTTTCCGGGAGGCGCATAATGAGCGACCAAGAAGCCAAGCCCGCAAAGAAACCTAAAATTCCCCGACAGAAGATGCCTGAGCAGGACCCCATAGAAAGGGCGCACAATTTTTATGAGGTGGCTCTGGGATACGAAAACGATCTGGCCCTTCTGGAGGCGAGCCGTTGTTTAAGCTGCAAGAAGCCTTCATGTATGAAAGGCTGCCCGGTTGAAGTAGATATTCCTGATTTTGTCAACATGGTCAAAGCTGGGGACATCATTGGCGCAGCTTGGAAGATAAAGGAAAAAAACAGTCTACCGCGTATTGCGGGTAGAGTTTGTCCACAAGAATCGCAATGTGAATCCAAGTGTGTCGTTGGCGCAAAGGGCAAAAATGAGCCATGCGCTATTGGACGCCTTGAGAGATATGTGGCCGACTACGCCGCCATCCACGGCGGCGGTCAGATACCCGAGCTTCCCAAGCCGACGGGTCTGAAAGTTGGAATAGTAGGCTCAGGTCCCGCAGGTCTCACCATGGCCGGCGCCCTGGTAAAAAAAGGTGTAGCCGTAACAGTATTTGAGGCCCTTCATGAGCTTGGAGGCGTTCTGGTTTACGGAATACCTGAATTCAGGCTGCCCAAAGCCATCGTGCGCGCAGAAGTCGATGAACTGCGAAGAATGGGCGTCGAATTCAAGACAAACTGGGTAATCGGCCGCATTGAAACGGTGGACGATCTCCTTGAAAAGAGGAAGTTCGATGGGGTGTTCATTGGTTCAGGCGCTGGAGCGCCTCTGTTCCTGAAGATTCCCGGAGAGAACCTCAACGGAGTGTATTCCGCCAACGAATTCCTCACACGGGCCAACCTCATGAAGGCCTACATGTTCCCGCAGGCCGACACACCTGTTGCCAAGGGCCGCCGGGTTGTAGTGTTCGGTGGTGGAAACGTGGCCATGGACTCAGCAAGGACGTCGTTGAGACTGGGCGCCGAAGAAGTAACCATCGTCTACAGGCGCACGATGGAGGAGCTTCCGGCCAGGTCGGAGGAAGTCCACCATGCCGTTGAAGAAGGGGTAAATTTCGAGTTGCTAAGCTCACCTCTGGAAATAATCGGCAATGAACAGGGTTGGGCGGTTGGGCTCAAGCTCCAGAAAATGGAACTTGGCGAACCTGACGCATCCGGAAGACGCAGACCCGTTCCCATTCCAGGGGCAATCTACGAAAAAGAATGCGATACGGTCATCGTTTCTATCGGTAACGGCGCCAATCCTTTGGTCCCGTCTACGACCAGGAACCTCGAGACCAACAAATGGGGCAACATAGTCGCTGATCCTGAAACCGGTAAGACAAGCAAGGACAGAGTCTGGGCCGGAGGCGATATAGTCACTGGAGCCGCCACCGTTATTCTGGCAATGGGCGCTGGACGCAAGGCTGCCCTTTCCATGATGGACACTTTTAAAATATAACTCTCTTTGACAGGGGATTTTTATGAAATCCCCTGTCTTTCCTCCGTGGTCAATCAAATCTGTTGATCCATTGTCGATCAGGATAGTCATTAAATTTGAGGCGGGTTCGGTATGGATTTCAACTTGTTTCTAAAATCAGGATTCATGGGGTTCGCCATAGGGACAGGATCGTTGATGCTTGTCTTTTTTGTGGCTGGGATGGCGCTGAAGATAGGTCGTAACAGGTTTTGGCGAATTTATCTGCTGGGCGGATTCGTATCTTTTCTTCTTGTCGATCTCTTTTTGTATTACAGGCTCATCTATGACCAGCCTGAACTGATGTCTCAGGCTCAACTTTTCCTGGCGGCCTGTATAGGCGGATGGCTGGGCTCATTAATCTTTGGAGCGACCCAATTGAAACCTGTTCTCATGGATTCACTCAAAAAATGAAAGCTTTATAGACCCTGCCCCGACCGGCCCCGGAATTGTCCTGATAGTTAAGGTTAGTGCGTGGAGTCTATGGAGTACACACAGGTAAGGTTTCGGTAATGCTCGTCACAGTCCAGTCCGTAACCCACCAGGAAACCTTTCTCGAGATCAAATCCGCAATAATCCAGATCAACGCTTTTCTCACGCCTGCCTGTCTTGTTGATCAGGGCGGCAATCTTTAGGCTCCGGGGTTTCTGCTGCAGGAGACGCTTGCGATAGTGACTCAGAGTCAATCCGGTGTCCACTATGTCGTCAACAAGTATGACGTCCTTACCTTCTATGGAACAGGCTATATCAAGCAGGATCTTCAGCTCTCCACTGCTGGTTCTTGATGACCCGTAGGAAGAAATCCTCACGAACTCGACATGACAGGGTTTTTCCAGCGCTCTTACCAGATCGGCCAGGAAAACAAACGCTCCCTTCAATATGCCAATGAAAACTACCCCACCATCCGGATAATCCGAGGCTATCTGTTGGGCCAATTCCGCAATCCGAACCTTGATGGCGGATTCGTCGAAGATGGGCGTTAGTTCCACTTTTTCCATTTTCAACTCCCTACATTCGTTATCATCAAACTACAGTCTGCTCGTCGCTCCGAATGAAAGGTCATCGTAGAGGCCTTCCTGAGCCAGAAAAGCCGCTCGGGCCGCTATCATGGCCGCATTGTCCGCGCATAGGGGAATAGAAGGGAAGATCGCTTCAATTCCTTTGAGTTTACCCTGCTCGGAGAATTTCTTTCGAAGAGTCCGGTTCGCCGCAACTCCGCCACACACAACGATATTGTCGGCGCCGAGCGCCTGGGCGGCCCACAACCCCTTGGTTACAAGCACATCCAGCGCAGCGTCCTGAAAAGCTCTGCACATCCTCCGGAGATTTAGGGCTGTTTCCGGAGCATTTTCATCATAAGCGAGGGCCTGGAAGCTGCCGGGGATATTATTACGGCGACGGACCCCGAAAACTTCCTCGGATTTCTTCAACACCGCCGTTTTCAGTCCTGAAAATGAAAAGTCCAGATTGTCTTTTTCCATTAACGCCATGGGCAGCCGTATGTCGTCCGGGGGAGTATCTTCAGCCAATCTCTCTATTATGGCGCCGCCGGGATATCCCAGCCCCAGCAGCTTGGCCACCTTGTCAAAAGCCTCACCCGCCGCGTCATCGCGGGTCTTGCCTTTCACTTCAATATCAGTCACCGACCTGACATGGAATATGCTCGTGTGCCCACCGGAGACCACCATACCGACAAACGGGAACTTTAAATCACTTCTTTCGAGAAAAGAAGCAAAAAGGTGCCCATGCAGATGGTTGACAGCGCAAACGGGCTTATTCAGGGCCATTGCCATGGACTTCGCCACACCGACACCCACCAGGAGCGATCCGATGAGCCCGGGCCCGCAAGTCACGCCTACGCAGTCTATTTCCCCAACACAGACTCCGGCATCCTCAAATGCCCTGTCTATAACCCAGGATATGGCTTCTATGTGCTTGCGAGAGGCCAGCTCCGGAACGACACCGCCGTACTCCTTGTGAATGTCTATCTGAGAAACCACCACATTTGACAAGACACGTGAAGCGCCTTCGGTTATCGCAGCCGATGTTTCATCACATGAGGTTTCTATTCCTAGAACTATCATGCCTGTTTTCCCATTGAAGACTTAAGATCCTCCAGTTGCTGTTCCACAAATTCACGCGGCAAATTAGCATATCTTTGAGGGAGAAGTCTCCTGGATGTACATTCCAGCACAGCCAGGAGTTCCTGGAATTCGCGTTGTCTCGATATATCGGACGGCATGAAATTGATGGCTTCGTCAATTATGGTTTCGGAGCTAATCTGTTGGTCCAGAGATCTTCTGCGCTTCAGTTCAGTGATTAAATGGTCAAAATCCGCAGGATAGTATTTCTCTGTGACCTTGAGTATCCTGTCTTTGAGCGTCGGCTCCATCCTGTCCAAATCCACCCCTGCCCTCGAGAACAGGGCGGCTACATAGCCTTCTCGCTCTGCGCCGTGTACGTCAAAGACGGGGATATGCTCGCCCGCCCTCCCCGAACGCTTGATGTCAGGTTCAAGACGATCCGGCCGAGCCGTGATTATTATCCAGACTATCCTTCCCCTGTTGTTGGGGTCGGACATCATCCTGAGCATGGCCCCGAACAGACGCCTGTCAACCTCATGAGTCTGAGACCCCCTACCCCCGATCTCGGTGTCAGCCTCGTCGTAAAAGACCATAACCTTTCCCATTGCTTCCAGAGCCGATCGGATACGCTCCCAGTTACTCTCCGTTTGCCCCACGTATTGCCCTCTGACATTCTTCAGTTCAACTGCGAGCCACCCGCACTCTTTTGCAAAGGCCTTGAATATGAATGTCTTACCGACACCATTTGCGCCTGGGACAAGAATTCCCACCGGCATGAGTTCCGGGTCCGAACCATTAAGGAAGGTCTTCAGTTCATTTAGCCTCTGAATGAGTAATGTTGATCCCAGGACTTTTTCGAAACCATAGTCAAGGTTGAGGAAACTTACATGGCCCTCAAGCTCTTTTTCTATAATCTCGCGGGCCTTTTCAAAAATATGAGCCGGATTGACTTTTGTCCCCCGGTAAGAAGCCTGGTTTACTATTTGCCTGATGGACAAAAGACTCAACCCAGCTGAACTGAAAGTCAGTTGATCTATGTCATCCGCATTTATAGCCGCATTTGATTGCGCAAGACCGGACAGGAAGGAGCTACGTTCAACATCCGATGGACGCTCGATGTTAATCGCCGACACATAAGGCAGTTCCACAATCCGGTTGTTAACCTCGGCCAATGTCTCGCTTATAAGCAAAACAATGTTGTTGGATATGACGAAGCGGTCCTCGGATAGCCAGTTTTCAAGGGTAATGACCTTGAGTCGCTCCGAGTCCGCCATTGAAGCGTATTGTTGGGACGGCGCCACCGCCTCAGCATGTCTGATTATGACGGCAAACGGTTTGGCAGAGTTTTTCGCCGGAATTGCGTCATCCTCTAGTTTCATGAGTCGGCGCATTGTGTCAAGGGCTGTCACAATATCAGCCCTGGAGGCCGCCAGAATTTTCGAAAGCCTCTCCTCGCCTATTCTTGCAGAAATGTCATCGCGGTCCAGCGGATTGTGGAAGGCTATTCCATCGACCGGATCGTAAATTATCACTATTTTGGGGGCCGACGGCTTATCGGGCTTGATCAGGGATTCGATCAGAAAGTCTACAAGAGGGACATACCGACCATCCTGGACAGGATATATGTCCTTGGTGTTCCCGTAAATTACAAAGGCCGTCGATTGCGAAGAGAGGTATTTCTCGATAATTCGACCAGCGAATTGTGGCGCAGTAAACGGATTGTCAGCCATAGTTAAAGTTCCAGGAGTTAAGCTCTTGTTGATTCAGCAGGCCTTCAGCCTAAATCCCTGGTCTTTTCAGGAACCGGTGTGTGCCTTGAGCGTTGTTTGAGCAGTTCTTCGAATTGGGCTTCCGCCTGTTTTTCAGCGCCAATTCTCTGGTATTTGTCGTCAAGTTGCGCTTTACCGGACTGACGCATTTCAGTGGCTATCTTTGCCTGAGCCTTCATGGCGCCGACCTTATCCCTTATGGCCACGATGGACTCGTCTACCGATGATTCGGCGAGCCCCCTGAGACGGGATTCCAGTTGTATGACCTGCTGGGTTGAAACGAATTCAGCCAGCATTTCGCCCTGCTCTTTCTTCAGCTTGTCTATTTCATCGCTGAATGATCTCAGGCGAATTTTGTAATCTTCTACCTTGTCCTTCTGGGATTCCAGTTCCTGTGTGAGTTGGGCTTCCTTCTGGTCTATCTCCCGAATGCGTGTCAGGTATCTCGCCCCGGCCTCACGGTGCAACGGATTGTCGGGCTCGGATTCAGCGGCGGCCAATGCGCCTTCGAGCCGACTCCTGATTTCGGTCTCCTCCTGGTCCAGGTCTTTTAACGCCTGATCCGTCTTTTCCCGTTCCCTGGCCAGTAACGCAACCGCACGTTCCATTTCAAGGTATCTTCTCTTGGCCTCGTCGATGGCGGCGGCGTATGTGGCTCTGATAGCCTCCGGACTGGAAGAGACAACATCATCACCGGCGTTTATGAACATCCCTTTAATGCGGGTCCAAAGCTTTCCCAAAAAACTCATTTGACCATCCTCGAAATAAATTCATGCTCTGTGTCAGGATCTGGATTCACAGACACCTTCAACAAAAAATTCCCTTATATCATCCCATTGGTCGAATCTACATGTGACGGGTATGCGGCATTTCCTGTTCCAGGGTTGCGCCATCAAACCGACCCCAACCCCGTTTTCCAGATAATCCATCAGGTGGAGTTCGTCATCTTCCACAATGAACTTGGCGCCTGTCTCTTTAAGGTAGCATCTCTTGTCACGATCCCCGCCGGTCACGATCATTTCAGGAGTCCTGACCGGCCAGTTAAGAGATTCCAGTTGTTTGCGCGCAGTGCTGGGATCATGGCGTCCGGTTATGAACAATAACGGCTCCCGTGTGCGCTCATATATTTCCCATAATACCGTCTCTGCCCCTTCGTACGGCTCTATATAATCCAGGCTGAACATATGATGGGCCGATTCACGAAGTGTTTCAACCGACAAGCCCAGTGGCTCCAGATCCCAGCCCGTCAGATCAGCGGGTTTAAGGCTGTTCCCGGTAGCCTCATTTATGTGAGACAGGATAACATCAATTGATCTTAAAACCACTCCATCAATGTCAAAGGCTATTTTTATCAATGCTTGCCTCCACGTTTGCGGCTGGTCTTACATTAAAGTGGCCGTTCATGTAGAACATGCAAACACAATAACCATAGTTCCTCTTGTTTTCAACCGTGCTCCGGTTTCTAACGACAATATGGGAAAACTTAGATTGACTTGACATCCCTTACAAAATAAATTCTCTGTTAATTCTTGACCAGATCGACTTCGCTCCGAATGAACCGACGCTATTGATTGGCCAGGTTCAAATTCCGCAGCGTATATTCTAGTGTCTTTCTCAATTAGCCGGAGTCACTGTTTCATGACCCATAACCTGGTATTCCGTTCCGTGATCGGTCTGATCATGGTTATTATCGTGGGAACAATCGGATACATGTACCTCGAGGGATGGACTTTTCTCGACGGGCTGTATATGACGGTGATAACCATTGGCTCAATAGGTTACCAGGAAGTTCATCCCCTGGGGGAATATGGCCGCATCTTTACTATCTTCCTGATTTTCATAGGTTTTGGTGTGGTCGGATACGTTCTCATAACCGGCAGCAGAATGTTAATTGAGGGGGAAATTGAGAAAATAATCACAAGGCGGCGTTCCATGAGGGCTATCGAGAAAATTTCAGGTCATTTTATCGTATGCGGTTTTGGCAGAATGGGCGCTTATGTGTGTCACCAGTTTGAGGCCCGGGGCATTCCATTCGTTGTGGTTGAAAATTCGCCGGAAGCCCAGTTGAAGATCATCGACTCCGCCTACCATCTGGCTCCTGGAAATGCCACCGAAGAAGAAGTCCTCATCTCGGCCAACATTAAATCGGCCCGAGGGCTGGTTTCCGTGCTTAACTCCGACGCTGCCAACGTCTACGTGGTCCTATCCGCTCGCGAGTTGAACCCAAACCTGGAAATAATAGCGCGGGCAGGTGAGGAAAACGCTCACAAGAAGCTGCTCCGCGCAGGGGCCAACCGCGTCATCAGCCCTTACCAGGTTGGCGGTATGCGTATGGTAATGGGCATTCTGAAACCCGAGGTCATGAACTTCCTAGAAGTCGCTATGGACTACCGCGACATGAACATAGAACTCGAGGAAGTCACCATCCTAGAGAGTTCCGTTTACTGCGGCAAATCCCTGGTTGAAACCGATATTCGCAAAGATCTCAACCTAATCATTATAGCCATCAAGAAAAGTCACGGCAAAATGATCTTCAATCCCGGCCCAGGCGCTGTTATTGAAGAAGGCGACACCCTGATCGCAATGGGTGAACGAAAGAGTCTTGGCCTGCTGGAACAAAAGGGGGGCAAATCCAGGCTGTAGCCTTTTTGTCATCCACAGGCCGACCATTCGACTATTCCTCTCCCCAGGCCATCCGGCTTTTTGCTATTTTCTTTTTCACGTGGGTCCATGCGTCCTCGGAAAGGAACGATTCGCGCCATCGGGATACCATCGCCTCGAACATTGCCGTAGGCATGGCGAATGTGAGTTCGTCCGGTTTGAGGAATTTTCTCTCCGATGGGTCCCATCCACCGAGCACTGCCTTGAATTTTTCATCAGCCAGATACTTTAGCGGCCAGGTGACAATATTGGCGCAACCGGCGCCGAATGGGGACAT
>CAZGVM010000124.1:0-9967 GCA_964528855.1 uncultured Desulfomonile sp.
AGGACAAGACCGCTTGCATGTACATCTGCCCCAACGACTTGATGGTTCTGGACAAAGAGAAGATGAAAGCTTCGAATAGGGCCCCGGAAATGTGTTGGGAATGCTATTCTTGTGTAAAGATTTGCCCGCAGCAGGCAATTGACGTCAGAGGCTACGCCGACTTCGTTCCTATGGGCGCCTCCTGTGTTCCTCTGAGAGGTTCTGAAGACATTATGTGGACAGTGAAGTTCCGTAGTGGTCAGGTAAAAAGGTTCAAGTTCCCCATCCGCACGACGCCTGAAGGTCAGGCCGCTCCTGATGGTGGATACGGTGAAGTTTGTACCGATCTGGCTTCACAGTGCCTTTACAATGAGCCCACGGCTCTCAAGCTGGCAGACCTGCCCACAGTCAAGAAGTAATCCGAGGAGGAACCTGAATATGGCGAATTTTGAAACAGTAGAAGTTACCACTGACATTCTGCTTTGCGGCGGCGGTATGGCCTCCTGCGGAGCAGCAGTTGAAGCGGCTTATTGGGCTAACAAGAACGGCCTCAAAGTTACACTCGTGGACAAAGCGGCCATGGACCGTTCAGGCGCGGTCGCAATGGGTCTTTCAGCCATCAACCAGTATGTTGACATCAATTCCGGCGCCAATACGGTTGAAGACTATGTTCGTTACGTTCGTAACGATCTCATGGGCGTTACCCGTGAAGACCTCGTTTATGACATAGCGCGTCACGTTGACTCCTCCGTTCACCTTTTCGAAAAATGGGGACTCCCCATCTGGTTGGACGCAGAAGGCAAGTACGTTCACGAAGGCCGTTGGCAGCTCATGATCAACGGTGAGTCCTACAAGGTCATCGTAGCAGAAGCCGCCAAGAACGCCCTCACCAAGTATGGCCACGAATATTTCGAAAGAGTATTCATTACCGATCCTATTATGGATGGCGATCGTGTCGCCGGCGCGGTCGGTTTCAGCACCCGTGAAGACAAATTCTACGTGTTCAAGGCTAAAGCAGTTCTGGCAGCCATGGGCGGCGCGGTCCACGTGTTCAAACCCAGAAGCTCCGGTGAAGGTCTTGGCCGTGCATGGTATCCCCCCTGGAACTCAGGCTCCAGCCTATATTTCAGCCTAATTGCAGGCGCTGAGCAGACCTGCCAGGAAGTGCGTTTCATCCCCGTTCGTTTTAAAGACGCATACGGCCCGGTCGGCGCATGGTTCCTTCTGTTCAAATCCCGTGCGACCAACTCCCTCGGCGGCGAATACATGGTTGAGCGTAGAGATGAGCTTGCAAAATGGGGTTCATACGGCGCAGTGAAGCCGATCCCCGCCAACCTGCGTAACTATCTCGGTATGTTGGACGAATTCGAGGGCAAAGGCCCCATCTATATGAGGACCGAAGAAGCCATCCAGAAGATCGCCAACCAGTATGCCGATGATCCCAAAGCCTTCAAGAAGAAGATGAAAGAACTTGAAGCCGAAGCATGGGAAGACTTCCTTGATATGACAATCTCTCAGGCCATTCTCTGGGCGGGAACCGACGTTCAGCCCGAAGAGAAGAAGTCCGAGATCGCCGCCGCTGAGCCTTACTTCATCGGCTCACACTCAGGCGCGTCAGGCGCATGGGTTAGCGGACCGAAAGACCTTGCTCCGCCCGAGTACTTCTGGGGCTATGAGTATATGTCAACAGTCAAGGGTCTGTTCTGCGCAGGTGACGCTTCCGGCGCTTCCAGCCATAAGTTCTCCTCGGGTTCACACGCCGAAGGTAGAGCAGCCGGTAAGGCAATGGTGCGTTTTGTACTCGAGAACAACACCCAGCCCGCAGTGGACGCGGCTGCTGTCGATGCATGCAAGAAAGAAATCTTGAAGCCTCTTGACATCTTCGCCGAATTCGGTGGCAAGTCCAGCGATCCCAATATCAACCCCGAATTCATGAAACCCAAAATGTTCATGTTCCGTCTGCAGAAAATCATGGATGAGTATGCCGCCGGTGTTACCGCTGGTTTCAAGACCAACCGGGCCAAGCTGGAGAGAGCCCTCGAACTCTTGAACTGGCTCAAAGAAGACTCCGCGAAACTAGCCGCTGAGAATCATCATGAACTTATGCGCTGCCATGAGAACATTCAGAGAATGTGGCAGGCGGAAGTTCACGTAAGGACAATCCTGTTCCGTGAAGAGACTCGTTGGCCGGGCTACTATTTCCGCAACGATTTCCCGAAACTGGATGAAGCCAATTGGAAGTGTTTTGTCAACTCCTCTTACAAGAATGGCCAGTGGGAACTGAAGAAAGTACCCGTACTCTCCATCGTTGACTAAGCTCTAAACTCATGTTCATCACTCTGAGCGTCTCCCCAAAGGGCGCTCAGAGAAACAATCGATACTGAGTAATCGATGAGGGGGCGTTTGCGCTCCCTCATAACCTTTTTTTGGGGAGGAAGCATGGCTGGAGAGAAGACCGTACTGGTCGTTGGGGGCGGTATAAGTGGAATTACGGCTGCTGTTGAAGCTGCAGAGGCAGGCTGCAAGGTCGTCCTGGTAGAAAAGCAGCCTTATTTAGGTGGGCGGGTCGCCCGGATGAACAAGTATTTTCCAAAGCTTTGTCCTCCCACATGCGGCCTGGAAATCAACTTCAAGAGAATTAGAAAAAGCCCGGATATTACCGTATACACCCTCGCTAACGTCGAATCCATCTCAGGATCCACTGGAGCCTATAAGGCTACCATAAAACTCAGTCCCAGATATGTGGAAGATCATGCTGCAACATCGAAGTGCGTAGAAGACTGCCCGGCTGAAATATCCAATGAGTTTAATTACGGCATGGATAAATGCAAAGCAGTCAGGCTCCCGTACGAAATGGCCTATCCAATGAGTCTGGTAGCCGATGCTGACGCGCTAAGGTCTGTCAACGGCAACGATCTGGGGTCTTTCATGGAGTCGTGTCAGGCTAAAGGCATCCGGATCAACCTGGAAGCCAAGGCGGAAACATTTACCATAGATGTAGATTCAGTCATTTGGGCGACAGGATGGGTTCCTTACGACGCCACTAAACTGGAAAAACTCGGATTTGGAAAATATCCCAATGTGATAACGAACGTAATGATGGAGCGGCTTGCAAATGTGGGCGGTCCTACGGCAGGGGAAATAGTCAGACCCTCTGACGGCAAAAAGGTTTCTAACCTTGCTTTTGTGCAATGCGCAGGTTCCAGGGATGAAAACCATCTGCCATACTGCTCGTCCATTTGTTGCCTGGCCTCCTTGAAGCAGGCGACATATTTGAGGGATTACAACCCTGATGCTCAGGCCCACATCTTTTACATAGACCTTAGGGCTTACGGACGTTTTGAATACTTCTTCGACAGGGTTCGAAACGACGATAGAATTGTCCTGACCAAAGGGAAAATAGTCAACATCACAGAGGACCCTGTTACAAAGGACGTGATCGTTGAGGGCGAAGACATAATGTCGGGTGAAAAGATTCGTCGCGCTTTCGACATGGTCGTATTGGCAACTGGTATGCAGCCTACTACGAGTCTTGAAAAGGTTCCTGCTTCAGGAGTGGAATACGATGAATTTGGTTTTCTAGTCTCGGATAAGGGCATTCATGCCGCGGGAGTGACCAAGCGACCTATGGATGTGGGCACGTGCTTGCAGGACGCCACTGGAGCAGCCTTAAAAGCCCTTCAAGACACGTTGGGGAGGTAAATTCATGAGTCAAAAAACTGGAGTTTACATTGATACGGGGTATGGCATCGGCGAAGCCCTGGACATAGAAGCTCTCTCCAAAGTGGCCACCAAGGAATGCAAGGCGGCGCTTTGTCGGGCTGAATCTTATTGGATGGATCCCGAAAAACTGGCAATCATTCGCAATGACATAAAGAATGAGCAGCTAACTGCCGTTCTCATCGCCGGTCCGTCTTCCAGAGTATATCAAAAGGAATTTTCATTTGACGGAGTCATCACGGAAAGGGTAAATCTTCGTGAACATGTGGTTTGGTGCCATCCAGCCAATGATGAAGATACTCAGATGCTGGCCGAAGACTACATTCGTATGTATATGACCAAGATCAGCAAATACGAAGACAGACCGGCATTTATGGATGCTCAGGAAAAATCCATCCTGGTCATCGGCGGTGGTTTTACCGGCCTGACTGCAGCCCTGGAGGCGGCAAACGCAGGCACCCGGGTTTTCCTGGTTGAAAAGGAAGCTACACTCGGTGGATGGGCGTCCAAATTCGCGAAGGCGTTTACCGGCAAACCTCCGTATGACCAGCTTGTTGATTCGCCTGTCAAGGAAAAGATAGACGCTGTCCAATCACACAAGAACATCAAGGTTTTTCTTGGCAAGCGTGTCTATAGCATCTCCGGCGCTCCTGGCATGTTTGAAGTGGTTGTCCGCGATGACGGTCCATGGAACGAAAATCTTGTAAAGACTCAGAACGAGTGGCTTGCAGCCAAGAATGCAAGGGAAGGCAAGGGCGAAGAGCCTGAGGCCGCCAAGACTTCTGGGGAAGAGGTGGCCACTGCTGAGGTTTTTGTGGATGAGATCGATTTCCAACACGACACCGTTTCAGTCGGAGCCGTCGTGCTAGCAGCCGGTTGGAGGCCTGAAGAGCCTGCGGGCATGGCTCATCTTGGCTACGGAGAATACGCCGATGTGATCACCAGCGTCCAGCTGGAGCAGTTGGCTCTGAATGGACAGATCAAGCGGCCTTCTGATGGCAAGGTGGTTGAAAGCATAGCTTTCCTTGAATGTATCGGCGATGACATTCAGCATCCGTGGCTTTATAGTTCGGCAGTGGGTTGTCTTGTCGCTCTTAAGCAGGCTCACTACCTTAGGAAATCAAATCCTGAAGGCCGGGCCTACATTTTTTACGACAATATGAGGGCGCCGGGCCAGTACGAAAAGTTTTACAGAACATTGCAGGATGACCCAGGGGTCTTCATGTCCAAGGGAATTCCGGTATCTGTTGAAAATGGATCATCCAGCCTGTCTCTTGAGGTAAAGGATACCCTTCTGGGAGAAAAGCTGAAACTGAAAGTAGACTTGGTAGTGCTTTCGACGGGGATGATTCCGGCTACAAAAGATGCTGCGATCCTGAACCTGAAATACAGACAGGGGCCTTTTCTGCCAGAGAATCCCTACGGATTTAATGACTCCCATTTTATATGTTTCCCTTACGAAACACAGAGGACCGGCATCTATACCGCCGGCTGTGTAAGGGGGCCAATGGATTTCCTGTCCTGTGAGACGGACGCTACTGGAGCCGCTCTTAAAGCCATACAATGCGCGGAGCTGGTTTCACAGGGCAAGGCGGTTCATCCTCGAGCAGGAGACGAATCGTTTCCTCAGATATTCACTCAGAGATGCACTCAGTGCAAACGTTGCACGGAAGAATGCCCGTTTGGAGCCTACGACGAAAAGCCGGATGGCACCCCGTTGCCGAATCCATCGCGCTGCAGAAGGTGCGCAATCTGTATGGGATCATGTCCTGAGCGCATCATTTCATTCCGTGACCACTCTGTGGATATGATTGGATCAATGGTCAAATCTATCGATGTTCCGGATGAGTATGCGGAAAAACCGAGGGTGGTCTGTTTCATCTGCGAGAATGACGCGTTTCCGGCTATCGACATGGCGGGTATGAATCGTCTCCAGTATAGTTCTCTCGTCAGATTCATTCCTTTACGCTGTCTGGGCAACATCAACATGGTTTGGATCGCCGACTCCCTTTCAAAGGGCATTGACGGCATCATGCTGATTGGCTGCAAGTACGGCGACGACTACCAGTGCCACTTTGTGAAAGGCAGCGAACTGGCTCAATATAGAATGGGCAAGATTTCTGAAACCTTGCAACGACTGGTTCTGGAATCCGAACGAATTCGTGTTCATCAGTTGGGTATTGATGAATATGATCAAATTCCAAAATTGATCGATGATTTCATGGAGACTCTCTCCGGATTTGATCCTAACCCCTACAAGGGCTTCTAAGGAGGTTCATTTATGGCGAAAGAATTTGTCGCTGAACCTGATCTTCAGTTTACAAAAGATTTAATAGCCGCCGGAGGAACCGACCTGAAGAAGTGCTATCAGTGCGCTACTTGTTCGGTTGCCTGTCGAATTGCTCCTGACAACAACCCGTATCCGCGCAAGGAGATGATTTGGTCTCAATGGGGGCTTCGGGACAAGCTGATGAACGATCCGGACATTTGGCTGTGCCATCAGTGCAATGACTGTTCGACGCAGTGTCCGCGTGGCGCCAATCCTGGAGATGTTTTAAAGGCCATCAGGAAAATGGTCGTTCAGGAAAATTCTCGTCCGGCGTTTCTGGGGAAACTTGTTGGCGAAAAGGCCATGTTTGTCTTGGCAATCGGGATTCCCATCATCCTCGTGGCTCTTTTGCTCTACATCAGCGGTTGGGGATTCCCCGCGGGACGAGTGACCTATTCGGCTCACCACCTGCCACCCAATAAAGACGGGTTCATTTTCACTCCGGCCCTTCAGATAATGTTCACCGGCGCGCTGATTTTTGCAGTGGCTTCGCTCGTGATGAGTTTGAAGGCCTACTGGAAAAGCCTGAATGACAACAACCCGCTAGCGGCTGGTCGCCAGCCGAAGGCTTTTTTGCCCAGCCTCGTGGAAGCCTTGAGCGAAATATTGCCGCACTCCACTTTCAAGGAGTGTGAGGCCAACAACATCAGGTACACATCTCACCTGTTGGCTTTCTGGGGAATGATCGGTCTGGCCATTACCACGGCAATAGTGGCATTTAATGTTGACATACTGGGAATCAACCCCCCGTCTCTTAATGGGCCGGGAACTGTTCCCATAAAGATTCTTGGTAACGTTAGCGCAGTCGCATTTGTGGTTGGACTCGTGATCATGCTGATGCGACGACTGACAGCCGCTGCCCAGACTGGAGGCAGTTCCTATTTTGACTGGTTCTTTCTCTACACAATCCTTGGCACTGGAGTGACCGGAATTTTAACTCAGTTCCTCAGGTGGTCCGGATCAATAGACCTGACCTACATGGTCTATACAGTTCACCTTGTGTTTGTGATGAGTCTCCTGCTGTATTTACCCTTCTCAAAATTTGCCCACATCGGCTACAGGACCGTTGCTATCGCATGGTCTAAATCTGTCGGGCGAAATATGAAGACAGCAGTGCAGCCTAATTATGTTCCTCCGAGTTCTGCGCAGACAACCGCGGAATAGTATTTTTCAACAGTTGTAAGAAGATAGGTTCAATGACCGGTCACCATCATCTTTGATGGTGGCCGGTTTTTTGTGACTTGACGAGGAGCTTTGTCCTGATTTTAAAACAATAGCTTCCTGAGGCTAACAGGATATCCGTTGTTCAAACTTGTCCCAGAGTAAACTAGCGACCTCATCACCGCATTCAGATGTCCCCAAATCGTACTGACGTAAATAGACGATCAGATCGCCGGTCCACCTTGATCTGTCGCATTCCATGTAGCGACGCAAAAAATTACCGTAAAGACCTTCAACCATATATGGTGTGATTCTCTCGAGTTCACGAACTACTTTTTCGGCTCTATTTTCGGGTACCATGAAATCATCCTCCATGTACGAATAATTTTCCATAAAGCTCACAATCATATATGTAGTACCTGAACAACCTACAAACAATATGTTCCCGCAACAAAATAATTTCGGTAAAAAAGCCGAAAAACGTCTAGTGTCCCGGCAAATAAACATTTTACGTCCAAGATACAAATATGATAGACTTTTTGCTCGGCGATTCCGGATTCAAGAAAGGATGCTTCATTGATTAAACGCTACACTCGAGAGATGATGGGGAAAATATGGGAACCGGCTAACAGGTACCAGAAATGGTTGGACATTGAACTGGCAGTCTGTGAGGCATGGGCAGACAGAGGTGTCATACCCAAGGAGAGCCTTGAGAGAATTCGCTCCAAGGCATCCTTTGACGTAGATAGAATCGATGAGATTGAAAAAGTCACCCGACATGACGTAATAGCCTTTACGACCAGCGTCGCTGAATTCGTCGGAGAAGACTCCAGGTTCATTCATAGAGGGCTCACATCTTATGACGTGGTAGATACCGCCTTATCCCTTTTGCTAAAACAAGCCGGACTACTTATAAGAGATGGGCTTGTGGAATTGCTTAAGGCCTTGAAGGAAAGAGCGCTCGAACACAAACACACGCCCATGGTTGGCAGGTCTCACGGGATTCACGCGGAGCCGATTACATTCGGCCTGAAGCTGGCGCTTTTCTATTGCGAGGCTCAGAGGAGCCTGAAACGCTGGGATGCAGCGTTGGAAACTATTTCAGTCGGAAAAATCTCCGGGGCAGTTGGAACTTTCGCTCATCTTGATCCAAAAATGGAAGAGGACATTCTTGCCAGGGTGGGGCTCAGACCCGCCGAAGTCTCCAATCAGGTTATTCAACGGGACAGACATGCGGAGTATTTCACTACGCTGGCGGTCATTGCAACCAGCATAGAAAAAATGGCTCTGGAAATAAGAGGGTTGCAAAGAACCGAGGTCAGTGAGGTTGAGGAATACTTTCACAAAGGTCAAAAGGGCTCATCGGCAATGCCTCACAAGAGAAACCCGGTGTTAACGGAAAACCTTTGCGGCTTGTCCCGAATAATTCGTGGTAATGCGCTAGCGGCTTTGGAGAATGTTCCGCTATGGCACGAAAGAGATATCTCACACTCCTCCGTGGAGAGAGTCATTGCCCCCGATTCCACGATCCTGGCTGACTTCATGATAGATCGAATGACCTTCGTGATAAAAAATATGCGCATTTTCGAGGAACAAATGATGAACAACCTCGAAAAAGGCAAGGGTCTGATATTCTCTGAATCCATTCTGATCAAACTCGTGGACCGCGGCTTGACCAGAGAAGCAGCTTACGCAATAGTTCAACGAAATGCCATGAATGCCTGGGAGAACGAACTTGAGTTCAAACAAGTCCTGCTAATGGACAACGAGCTTTTGGGTTTTCTGAGCAAAGAGGAAATCGAAAGTTCCTTTGATCTTAAACATGCGCTCAGGTGGACGGACGCCGTATTTGACCGAGTTTTCACCGATGGCGGTTCGGGTAATTTATGAAATCCTGCATCTGCTGATTGCTTACTACATTTAAGTCCTGAACACTCCCGTTGGCCACGATAGTCAACCCCGATATGAACGGGCTTTTTCGCTAATAGAGCTGAGGCGTATGCCTCAGCTTTTTTGATGCGGGAGACTCACGATGAGACATATATACAGCAAAAAAATAAAAAATTGCAATGCTATAAAAATATTATTTAACTTTAAAACTGAAACATGCTATTAACTGACCGCCACTACAGGTGGTTAGAAAAACTGAATAAGAAGGTATTGCGCTCCTTTATCTTAAAAAAATATCCTGGAAATAAATGTAACATAATGAAAGGAATGATAAAATGTTCATTATATTCAGGATGCTCAGGAACATTAACGCTGGAAAGCGCTCTTATAAAGTATCTTTGCAAAAATGGTTTTCAAATAGGATGATTGACGCAAAGCTTTAAGCTGAAATGCCTTTGAAAGCTTCATGAATATAAAATCCGTTACTGAGTGATTACAGGACCAGAGTTGATGACAACATTAAATTTACGCCTAGGAGAAACCCGCCATGAATTTTGGAGAAATTAGGTCATTCCTAGCTGAAAAGTTCAAGCGCACCGATTCTTTGGCCTCAAACAAAGCGCTGTTAAAGGAATCTCCGCCAATCCCATCTCACAAGACTCGTAAGCAGCGGGGATACTCAGTAGTAGCCATAGGGAAATCGGGCAAGTCGAAGCAGTATGAACTCTCTGAAACCACGACAGGGATTAGCATCGCCATTTGTGGGCTAATAGTCGTGCTGGCGCTGGGTGGTTTGTACAATCTCGGTGTGTTACTGCTTCATGGTTCATCAAGAACAGCCCATGACCCTGCAGTGGCAGAGAAACTCGCTGTATTGCAGGAAGAATT
>CAZGVM010000125.1:0-8026 GCA_964528855.1 uncultured Desulfomonile sp.
GGACCTCGGTGGTGATTCTGAGGACCTACTTGAACTCTGACTGCAATTTCTGACTAATTGCCCTCCGCGCTCATAACATTCGGAAATTCCCAGATAAGAATCGAAAATTTCACAACTGTCGTCGCTCTTGCACCTGTATCTCGTATATGTTGGACCTGTGCTTCTAGACATTTTACGCCTCCTTAAAGAGGATTTTTTCGTTGTATAATCTCGACTAATCATACAGATGCTATCCTGCTTCGTAGGATTCAAAGAAAAGTAAACCGGATGAAATTAATTTGGCTACTGAATTCAGAATGTCAGGTTAATCGACAGGCCGGCTGCGCCGTCAACCCTGGTGAAAGTGATGTGTGAGTCGTCATCTCCGAGTTTTTTGACATTAGCGGCGGAAAGACAATCGCTGCTGATTTCGCCTTTTCCTGCCGCCTGCAGCCACCCCGATCTTCCCCAGATTCTAAAATTCAGGCTGTATGGCAGATCGACAGCGTATTCCAGACTCATTTCCAGACAGGAGGCCGGCTTGTCGGAGGAAAATATCGTATAACAGGAGAAGTTAGAAGTCTTGGGTATGTTCGCGCTGATGCGTGATTGCATGGTTATCGTGGAAGGCGCAAAAATACTAGCGGTCAAAAAGGCCTTGAGTCTTGGGCCATTCCATCCCAGACCGAGATATGGCTCCCAGATGTGGCTGGACGCCTGGTATGCCCTAAAATCGACAGAAGCGTTGCCGGTTGACGAAATTTTGTTAATTTCGTAGGGATTTTTAAAAGCCAGACGAAAATCATCATACCGAAGCCCGGATTTCATGCAAAAACTGCCTTTAATGGGCTTGATGGCGTAAAAGTCGAGTTCAACCCAACTAAAATTTCGGGAACGCCAGAGTAAACGCTCTGCTTCCGTCCGAGTCTCAGGCAACCAGGTGTTCAGCGCTTCCTGAAGTATGTTTCCGGAAAGTTTCAGGCCCAATGTGGCGTCCCCCGCAAGCAAAGCCTCTGTTCCCACTTCTGCAACCCACATGTCCACTGCCGGCAATCTCATTTTGTAGAATTCCCGGACCAGGTCTGCCGATGCGCCGAAGTCAATAGCGTAGGGGAAAGGAACCCGGGCCGACCACCACACCTTTCTGTATCCGAGCCTGCCGAAGGGCGTGAACTGAATTCTCCCAACCGCCGGCAAAGACAAAGTCGGACTGAAAGCCAATATCCCGTCACGAACATTTCCCGTCCAATAGGCCGCGCCGCTCCACACATTGTCCGTTCCTGCCGGACCGATGCTGATCAACACGGAGACTAAAAGCGTAAGACCCACTCGGAGCGATACGGGTCTTTGGCGTGTCGTCAACATGATTATTCCTTTATTCTTCGGGTAAGAACCTGAAACTGCGACTCACCAATTTTTCGCCTCTAAAACCGGGCTTATCACGATAACAATCCGGCTGTCATTAATAATGTCGATCGGGCCGAAATTACCAGGGGGAAAGGAATGAAAAATTGCCCGCATGCAGGTGTTCCGGATTGCCGGTGTCGAAACGCGCCGCTGATCGCCTGAGATTCATTTCAAAAATATCTATAGTTACTACGGTTGCATACCTTATGTTCCAATATATGAATTGTATTTTTAGTTTTTTTTGTCTTATATAGTTTAAGAAATCTTCATTCAGCCCGACATTGGTCCGGGTCGGGCATGGATTCGGCATATTTGGGATAGACGGTAACTGGAGGCCAGATGGTAAAGATTGTAATGACAACAAAAATTTTTCTAGTAATGACGCTGTTTTTGTTTATTCAGGCCTCGGAGACGATGGGTGAAGTTACCGGTTCTGATCATGAGGCGCTTCAGGAAGTCGGGAGCGTTTCCAGTGTCACGAGCGGCTCGCAGGCGATACTCTCAAGCCTGGTAGCGCAATCCTCGAAAGACACTTCCAAAAAGACATC
The DNA here is from genome assembly GCA_964528855.1 of uncultured Desulfomonile sp. Lineage (GTDB taxonomy): Bacteria > Desulfobacterota > Desulfomonilia > Desulfomonilales > Desulfomonilaceae > CAITZA01. Next base: position 1,935 of record CAZGVM010000125.1, read on the forward strand.
CGAAACAGACAAGGTTTGGCGCAGCGAGGAATTGAATCTGCTGGCTATCGGTCTCGGGGTAGGGGATGTCGATGGTGACGGCAAAAATGACATAGTAGTTTCGGATCCATCGAATATATATCTCTATCGTTTCAATGCCGGACAGATGAATCTGATTACCGAATACAACACTGGAAACCTGGAAGTAAAAGCCATAGACGTAGCCGCGGTGCGTAAACAGGGCCCGGCCAGAATCTATGTTACCGCTCAGAACAGGGGCTCAGTCAGTTCTTTTGTGCTGGAATATCGCGGCGGGTCGTTAGTTCCTGTCATACGGGATTTTTCGTATTTTCTGAGGATCATCAATTACCCCACAAAAGGTCCGATTTTGCTTGGACAGTCCAAGGGAATGAGCAGGATGTATGAGGGTCCGATATACAACATAGAAGACAAGGGAAACGAGTTGACAGTAGGGGAAAGATTCGGGGTTCCTCTCAAGATACCTGTTTTCGGTTTCACCATAGGGGATTTCGAAGGACAAAGGAGACCGCTCATAGCGGTTTACGACCGCGAGGACCATCTGAGGCTATACGAACCTTCGGGTAAAAGGCTTTACATATCGAAATCATATTATGGCGGCTCGGATGTGGTTTTGAGGTGGGTTGGCCCGGAGGCGAGCAAGGACTCTGAAAAAGAACTGACAGCCGATACCACTTATGTGCGGCCACGAATCATGTCAATAGACACTGACAAGGATTCCCGTTATGAGATACTGGCCATATCACATAGTTCCAAGACCATGAGGATGCTCAGCCGCACCAAGATGCTCGAGGAAGGTAGAATTAAGGCGCTTACCTGGACAGGCGACACACTCGAAGAGAAGTGGTCCACTCCCAAGGTTCAGGGAATGATAACCGACTTTACTGTTAACACCTTGCCCGGTCTCGACGGTCCCAGACTGATAACGCTAGAAAGAAAGAAGACCGACTGGATGGCGTTTCTGAGGTCGCGCAGTCAGGTAAGGGTCTACGATCTGCAATCCATAATGGCAGAAGGGATTTCAGGAAAGTCCCGGGAATCGGACGACTAGAAAACTGCCGATGTTTCGGGACTCGGCGAAACAGGGTCAAACCGGAGCAGGCGTAACAGACGCTTCCTCCGAGAAGAACTTGGTTTTTTCCGTTTCAGACAGTTTTCCCATCTGCATGGTCAGATTCGATATTAGCGTCTTCCTGAAGTCATAATAATGTTCGGCTACCACCAAAGCGGTGACAAACCTGTCGATCCTGTCGGGGAAACGCCAGAGCGCTTTCCACATGTAGCCCCAGAAATCAAGGCGACTGTCATAGACGAAACCATTTCTGTAAATTGTTATGAAAACGGCCCTGAGTTCCGACAGATAAGGGGGTCTGAAGGATTTTCTTACCTTTGGCGGCTTCATGCAGGAGTAATGCTCAAACACTCTCTTTAGATAATTCTTCGGTTCATACAGGTTTCTGTAGAGTTCGACGAATTCACCGACAATCTCATCCAGAGGTCTGGTTGGTATGAAATTGATGAGAGCGGTCTGGTTGCTCATGGTGTCGAAGTCTGAGCACAAAATGCGTTTCTGGTTTTCAAGCCTCATCCATAGATCTGTCCCGAGTCCGGCCTGAAGCAATGTGGCAAATATCTCCGGGATAGCGGTCTGATTGGCGAATTCTATAATTCTGTCGCTTGCTCCGGGCTTCTCATGATCGAAACCTATTATGGTTCCCGCAATCACCTGGAATCCGGCCTCAGATATCCTCCTGCACGCCGAGACCAGATCTACCCCGGTGTTCTGATATTTTCTGGCTTCTTTCAGGCTCTCCTTGTCCGGTGTCTCTATGCCCAGGAATACCCTGAAAAATCCGGCCCTGTACATCTTGTCGAGGAGGTCTTTATCGGCTGCCAGGTTGACTGAGGCCTGGGTAGAAAAGTTGAACGGCGTGCCGCGTGAATCCATCCACGGCACAAGCTCGTCAAGCAGTTTTTTGGTCTGCGATATGTTACCGATGAAGTTGTCATCAACGAAGAAGACAAGACGTCGCCAGCCGAGTTCGTACAATTTGCCCAGTTCCGCGATGATCTGACTCGGGCTCTTGGTGCGGACCTTCCTGCCCAGCATGAGGGTTACGTCACAGAATTCGCACTGAAAGGGGCATCCTCTTGAAAACTGGACGGCCATGTCAACGTATTTATCCATTTTCAGCAAATCGAATCGGGGCGCCGGACTCTCGGTCATGGACGCCTTTTCATGCGAGGATATTATTATTCCCGTCTGCCGCGCCTTTAAGGCTTTTACCAAAGCGTCAACCGTAACTTCCGCCTCGCCGACTACCACTATGTCAGCCCCATTGTCCAGAGCATCCTGCGGGTAGTGAAACACCGAGGCGCCACCGACCACAACGAATTTTCCGCGTCTCCTGGCTTCTTTGATCGTAGCCAGAATGTTTTTGTGCTGGATCCCCATTCCTGAAATCATTACAACTTCTGTCTCATCCCATATACTTTCAGCAATCTCCTCAAAAACCATATCGATCAGGGTGATTTCCCAGTCAGCGGGTAACAGGGCCGCCAGGGTAATTAATCCCAATGGCGGCACCAGGGCTTTCTTTCCGGTCATTTTCAAAACCTTGTCGAATGACCAGAACGTCTGGGGATAGCTGGGGTGAACCAGAAGTACTTTCATTTGGAAATCCTGTTCAGGCTAAGACAATTTCCTTCAAATTTAACATGCTTTTTAATATATAAGTCAAGAACTTAAAATTACAATTCGTTTGGGTTTGATCCGGATTTGTTTTAAATACCCTTAAAACAGGGGGTTGTGAATTTTAAACTTCACTGTTTCTGCTATAAAACCGACCGGATCGGTTTTGCCTGTGGATATCACGTTGAATTGTTCCGTCACCGGCGCTTGGGGGCGCTGGTTTGGACAGGAAACTTCATTTATCATCATCAGGTTAGGAAATTATCCTTGACACAGGTTAATCCCTTAATAATAATCCGTTTCGCTGCGCACAAAGCTTTTTAACCGGACATCCGGAACAGGAAGGCCCATGACCGCTATCCAGGACATTTACGAGACCAAGAATTACCGGAACAAGATACCCCTAAGTCAGTCGGTGACCTTTGAAGTTGGTGTTCGCGATACGAGCATACACGTTCAGGCTCAGACGGACCTTACTGCAAAAGCCAAAGAGTCGGTTTTCAGGTACAGGTATCAGATCGAGGAATATCTAAGACAGCATCCGGCCTTCAGGGACACCCAGTCGCCCCTCCAGATCTACTCTTCCGCTCCAGAAATAGTCAAGTATTGCGATCTGGCCTGCCGTAACACCGGAGTGGCCCCGATGTCATGCATGAGCGGTGCGATGGCGGACTTTGTTGGTCGCGACCTGATGTCACAATCACCTGTCCTCGTAGTTTCAAGCGGTGGAGACACTTTCATACGATCGTCCGTAGCGTTGGAAGTCCACATATATGCCAAAGGATCTGCGCTTCACAACAAACTCATTGTGCAACTGCCCTCTACCAGGAATATTTTCGGTATTTCCACCTATGTTCCCGGCAGAGGAATTCAGGCGGTAACCGTATTGTCCAGGACTGCGAGCTGGGCTGCAGCTTTTGCCAAGGATCTCGGTGCGAGGCTGGATTCCGGTGAATCGCTAAAATCGGCTTTAAACCGGGCGGAGGCCTATAACGATGTGGGTGGTGTAATAATGGTTTCGGGCTCACAGGTGGTTTTCGGTGGGAGCCTCAATGTGAAATGTCTGAACGGCTCAGGGTCCTAGAACTAATATTCGAAAGCAGAGAATTTGATGAAAATAGGGGTATTGTCCGACACCCACTTGCGCACTCCGGATCAAAACCTTGATTACATCCTGGATAAAATCTTTGGCGACACCGACCTGATCCTTCACGCGGGGGACATTGTTACCCGCAGCGTGCTTGAACGCCTGGAAGAGCGTGGGGCGCTGGCTGTCTGCGGAAACATGGATGACTACGATGTTTTCGATTTAGCCCCGCAAACACGCATCCTGATGGCGGAGTCCAGAAGGATAGCGCTTATTCACGGCTGGGGTTCGAAAGACGGGCTGGCCCAGCGTATTATCGAGCGTTTTGCTGGCGATTCACCGGATATAATAGTTTTTGGCCATACTCACATGCCTTTCTGGGGACGGGTCAATAATGTGATGATGTTCAATCCGGGATCAGTGTCCAGAAACGTCTTCCCAAGAGGGAGAACAGTGGGCCTGCTGGAAATAAACGGTGATTCGGTCGATGCGAAGTTCATAGAACTTGATGTTTGAGGTCGCAAAAGATTATTATGCCGGATTGAACCGGACACTTCGGATTTTATGAATGTGGAGTCCGGTGAATCCGAATCAGATGGAATAATTCATGGATCATTTATGGGCTCCGTGGAGAATAGACTATATTCTTGGCAAAGAGCGTGAACCTGGCTGTATTTTCTGTACCAAACCGGCAAGCTCAGAGGACGAAGAAAACCTTATAGCGCACCGTGCCAAGGGCGCTTACACCATCATGAACAAGTTCCCTTACAACAACGGGCATCTTCTCGTGGTCCCTTACAGGCATGTGTCGGACATTTGTCTTCTTACCACAGAAGAAAACAGCCTTCTTGTTCAGGAAGTTACCAGAGCCATAGAAGCGCTGAGAAAAGTCATGAATCCCGATGGTTTCAATGTAGGGATCAATCTGGGAGTCGTCGCGGGGGCTGGAATAGCCGAGCACGTTCATTACCATGTGGTGCCGCGCTGGAATGGTGACACTAACATCATGCCCGTGCTGGCGGATGTCCGGGTCATTCCGCAACATCTCAGGGAAACTCGTCAGAAAATATATGAAGCATTCGTGCAACTATTTGGTGATGTGACAGGAAAGGAGTAACCATGAGACTTATAAAGAGGCTTATAGAACTGGCCTTCGTCATTTTGGTGATATCCCTGTTCATGAAAAACAAGGATATCGAACTGACCATAAACTATTTCGGATTGAAAGAGCCGATCAAGGTAGCTTTTTGGGAACTGGTAACTTTTTGTGTCTCTTTAGGTATCATCATAGCGGCGTTGGGCGACTTCATCACTCAGTTAAAATGGGTTGGCGAGAGGCGAAGGATGGTCAAGACCGATCGCGAACACGCTGGTGAAGTCGGAAAACTCTCAGACAAGATAAAATCTCTGGAAAAAGAGAGCCTGGACATAAAGAGAGAACTTGAGGAAAAATCCGATGAGATTGCGAGCCTGAAGAAAACCTTGGAGGCGGCTCAAAAAGTTGAGCCGGATCGACCTGAGACACCGTCAGAACAGAGTTTGACCTGATCATCGCACTCTAAAAAATGATGGCGCCCGCTTGCTATCCCATTTTGAATCCTGTTTAAACGGAAGGACGGCGTGAAGCGTCTTGTGATTTAATGGAAATATTAAGAGTTCGTGAAAAAATATACCAAAAGTTTTCTTCCCCATCAGTAGCTATAGGTAATTTTGACGGGGTCCATCTTGGTCATAGGGAGATTTTATCCAGGACAGTAAAATCGGCTCATGATAGAGGTAAAGAGGCGGTAGTCTACACATTCGACCCCCATCCCAGAATCGTCCTGAACAAGGTTCAGGATGTTCCGAGAATCAACACCCAGGAGGAACGCGAGCAGATCCTGGAAGAACTGGGGATAGACGTTCTGATACTCGCGGAGTTCACCCCGGAGTACGCCAGCCGCCTGAGCAGTTCGTCGAAAACACACTCGTCGAGGAACTCGGGGTCCGCAGCCTGTTTGTGGGCGAGAACTACCGTTTCGGCAAGGGACGCAGCGGAACTGCCGCCATGCTGAAAAAGACCGGTCACGAACTCGGATTCACGGTCCATATAGTCCCATCAGTAAAGGTTGATGACGTTGTTGTGTCTTCGAGCGAGATCAGGAAACTCCTTCTCAGTGGTGAAATAAGAAAGGCCAACGAGCTGTTGGGACGACCTTTCAAGATAGGCGGGAAAGTCATCCACGGCCATAGCCGTGGAAAGAAGTTGGGTTTCCCGACGGCAAACATAAAGCCGGAAACCAAACTGTGCCCCCC
>CAZGVM010000125.1:8036-9881 GCA_964528855.1 uncultured Desulfomonile sp.
TGTATTCTTGACGACGACAGGAAAAATCTGAGACCGGGCGTCATGAACATTGGCTGGAATCCCACGTTCAAGGATCGCAGGGTGTCCTATGAGACGCATATACTGGACCTGGACAGAGACCTTTATGGCCGGCGAATAGAAATGCAGATCATGGACAGAATCAGGTCGGAGATGACCTTCAGTAACGTTGACGAACTCAAGGAGCAGATCAGAAAGGATATCGAATATTCCAGGGAGATATTTTCTGGGATATACTGATTCCCTGGAGATTACAAAAATGTCAAGGGCCTCGGACGCTTGGTCGCCGGGGCCCTCGTTGTTTGGAAGATTAGCTCTTCATGGTTTCTTTGGCGGCCGTCAGAGTGTTTTTCATCAGCATGGCGATTGTCATGGGGCCTACGCCGCCGGGGACCGGCGTAACTGCCGCCGCTTTTTCCTTGACTTCATCATAGGCCACATCGCCCACTATCTTGAAGCCCTTCTCCGTTCCAGGCGCATCGACTCTGTTGATTCCCACATCGATGACTACCGCGCCCTCACGGACCATGTCGCCCTTCAGATATTCAGGCTTGCCTATGGCCGCTATTATTATGTCTGCCGCCAGACACCTTTCCTTCAGATTCTTGGTTCTTGTGTGGCACATCGTCACAGTAGCGTTCATGTCTCTTTGGTCAAGCATGTTGGACAACGGCCTGCCTACTATGTTGCTTCTTCCAAGGATAATGACGTCCTTGCCTGAGGTCTCGAAACCACCGCGTTTGATCAGCTCGATAACTCCAGCAGGCGTGCAGGGCAGAAAACGGACCTCACCAATGCTGATAAGGCCGACGTTGAACGGATGGAAGCAGTCCACATCCTTCTCCGGAAGGATCGAACGCAATATCTGGGCTTCGGGAATGTGTTTGGGTAACGGTAACTGACACAGAATCCCGTGAACGGTCTTGTCTTTGTTGTATCCATCAATGACTGCTAACAGTTCTTCAGTGGTCGTCGAAGCTGGAAGACGGGTTTCGAGGGATTTGATCCCTATATACTCACAGGCTTTCTTTTTGTTAAGCACATAGACCTTGGAAGCCGGGTCCTCACCCACAAGAATGACTGCCAAACATGGCTCAAGACCCTGAGCTTTTAGTTTTACGACCTCTTCCTTCATCTCGTCTTTAAGAATCTGGGATACTTCATTTCCACTGATGATTTTGGCCGACATACGGTCCTCCTTGGAAGAATTGTTTTATTGCAAGTAGTTGTACAATGTTAACCGGCGCTCAAGCTACAAAACAGCATCCTGTGCGCCCCTCACGACTCAAATACAGGCTACGGTCTAAAACAAACCGGATGGGTATCAATACAGTAAATCAGGCTTGGAAAATCCAGATGACCGCCGTTAGTGTCAATCTAATTTTCCAGTTTTTCAGCTATCTGGGAAATGGCCTTATTGATGACAGGGTCATCCAGCGACGGAGGCCGGTTTTCGAGGTCAGCCGCCGCTATCTCCTCCGAGAAAGGCAACACCCCGATAAGCGGAATTCCTTCAAGGCTGTTGACAAGAAATTCTTCCTGCCGGCTGTTCCTGATCTTGCTGCCTACCGCCACCACTTTATGCAGTCCTATGTCACTGGTCAGTTGTCGAACCTTTGTTGCAGTCTGTATACTTCTCTGTCCCGGCTCAACGACGATTACCAGCCTGTCCACTCCCTGAGCCGTTCCACGCCCCAAATGCTCTATCCCGGCCTCCATATCCATGATGACCAGGTCTTTCTCATACAGGACCAAATGAGACACCAGGGCCTTCAGAAGAACGCTCTCCGGGCATATACAGCCACCACCGCCCTTTTTTACCGTTCC
>CAZGVM010000126.1:0-1024 GCA_964528855.1 uncultured Desulfomonile sp.
TCTGCCTGCAGTAGGTCTCCAATCCCCTCTGAAGCCATACCTAATCCGGTATAAGCGCAGAAAAGTTCATTGGCATTTCTGCTCTGCTCCGCAGTAATCTTCAATCTGTCATACTGTTTCAGAGCCTGCTGATAATCGCTTCTGAGCAGACTCAGTCTTCCATGCAATGGCATGGACTTGGTCTGGCTTATCAATGTGGCCGCTTTATCCAGTTCTCCCCTGTCCAAATACATGTCGGCCAGATTTATGGAGGCCACGTTGCTGGGGAAACCTATATTCCTGAACATCTTTTCCGAACGCTGGAAACTTTCCATAGCCCTGTCTTCCTGACCAGTGTTACGGTAAACGATTCCCAACCTATTAATAACCGTGGCTTCTCCCCTCGCGTTTCCAATCTTTTTGTGGATCTGCAGCGCACGTTCGAGACTATCAATTGATTGAAGGTACAGCCCTTGGGAGCTGAACAAACTTCCCATGTCCCCCAGGATTCTGGACTCCTGTGCCGCCATTCCAGTCTCATCGGACAGTTCCAGCGCCAGCTTGAAACTCTTTAAGGCGTCGTTATATCTTCCCCAGTCAGAATAAACATTGCCCAGACTCAAGAGCGCCTGTGCCTTCATGCGTTTGTTCCCGGTGATCAATGCCAGGTCAAGTGTTCTTTTAAAATATTCAACAGCTTCACGGTATTTACCCCAGGTCCTGTAAACTTCGCCTATTTCCGCCAAAGCTTCCTGCTTCATCACCGGATGATTGATTTTTTCGCCGATATCGAGAGCCCTGGACAAATAATTGATGGCCCTGGAATACTGGCCTACAGCGAAGTAAACACTACCCTTTTCTTTGGTGACAAATCCCTCAAGCTCATCATTATTTACCTCAGCGCTAATTTTTGAGGCCTTCTCCAGTGATTCGAAAGCCTGGTGGTATTGATTCTGTAACCTCTGAAGACGCGACATGTCCTTGAGTATGTATGCCGTGATAACCATGGATCCGCATTTATCGGAGATAGCCAGAGCTTCCGTGA
>CAZGVM010000126.1:1034-9774 GCA_964528855.1 uncultured Desulfomonile sp.
CTGTCAGCCTGAGCATATTCTCCTTGGGACATATGAACAATGCCGATGTTCTTTCTGGCTGACGCCTCGGCCCTGCAATTTCCACTTCTCCTGGCGTACCCGATCGCTCGCTCGTTGAGCGTCATGGCGGTTTTGTAATCACTTCGCCACAGGTATATCAGGCCAAGAATCACTGATCCACGTGCGCTAAGCGCCGGCATGCCGTTTGCGTCGGCCATCTTCACGCCATGTTGAAGCATTGACCGGGCTTTTTCCAACTGCTGCGAAGAACTCGATTGTTTAGCGAACTTCTCGGCCTCATCCATCAATTCTTTAATTTCAGCCGCCTTAGCCGATCTAGCGCCAGGTTCTCCCTGTTCTCCAGGGGAATTCCGATGTCTGGATCGCCTGCCGGTTGTGGTCTCAGCATCTTCGGACTCGTCTTCTATCGTTTTATTCTTTCCTCGTCCGATACCATGCTGGCCACGCTCGTGGGGATCATTGAAAGCCTCGGAAGAAACAATTTCGAGAACGGAAACTGCAAAAGATATCAGTGTCAGGATAAAGACGGCATGTAACTTTCTCACTCTGGGCCTCCCTGTCTTGAGTTTCAGGCTCTAACGTTACTCTCACCACATTTGGCTCTATTCGTTCCGACCCTGATCAGTCATCAAAACGGGCGCTTCTATCTTAATACAAAAATGTGCGTTTATGAATTGATTCGACCAAACGATCACAGAAAAGTTTCTGTCCTTGAGACGTTTGGACTTTCTCTAAAGCGCCTGTCAAGCGCTAGAGAGCACACTGGCTGATGCTACATAATAGTAGGAAGATAATGAATTATCCGACTATCTTGTAACATTCCGGAGCCTGAAAAACTTTTTGCTAAACTGAAATCATTCTCCAAATCATGTGTCAGCGTCCAATAAGATAGTTTCCAGTCTGATGGCCCATTACTTGCAAATATGCCAAGCGGACGCTCCTGCGCTTTGAGACAAGGCATTCCGGAGCGGGCCTGTTCACGTTGTGTGAGATGAATGAACGCGGTAGGTGAAGCAGGACACAGCGAGTAAAAAAGGAAAACATGAATTGGAAGGTCCCGAAGATGGTAGGGGTCTTTAACAGGTGGATAATATGTTTTTTTCGCACAAAGAGAATGGAGCCAAACGTCACGGCGCCGTGATTGCGTCATTAGGTATCGATCCCGCCAAATTTAATGGTGATTATCTGAAGGCTCTTGAGAATGAATTCGGGTGCAATTTTGAAACCGGCCAACTGCTTGTCTGGGTGGAGGCCGACGAAGAAAGAGCTGAACAGATTTTCGACACGCTGAGGCGTAGGAATTCTCCTTACTGAACAAAGACTGGAGGATTTTAGTTGCGGGCCCAAATTATGCTGATGCTTTAATTTAGGCCCACTTAGCATGTCATCATTTCTGTTTGGGGAGTCCTACGGTCTGAGCGCCGATGATCCTTTGATCTGGCTTCAGTTTCAGGGCTTCAGCGAGCGCCGGCTTGTCTATTGAGACTCTATAGACGGTGGCCAGGCCTTCCGCTGCGCAATAGAGATAAGCATTTTGAGAAACAAATCCAGTATCCATTGAGGCGAGAAGCATCTTTTGAGCCTCATCGCCACCGTCCATTCTAGACAAGTCCGCAACGAAGACCAGATTAATAGCAGCGTCTTTGAAATAGGACTGTTTACCGGTTAATGTGCGTATATCTCCTGACGATACCGGTGCGAGAGAGTGGGCCTTAGCGTCATACACGTAAGAGCCTTCGGCTGTGGTCAAATAAACATCAATTTCCTGTTTGTTAAGAGCTGACGGCGCCGTACGTCTGCCAGAATCGGGACGGTTTATTCCCCACGCTGCCCACAAAAGGTTGGACATTGTCTGCTCGGACAAGTTGCCTGGGCTATATTCCCGTGATGTCTTCCTGTTTTTCAACACATCCACAAATGTTACGCTCTTGTCCAATTTTGGCTCGGGTAAACGGATCACTTTGATGTCCTGAGCAAAAGCCGCGGCGGACATGGCGACCGTGAAAACCGTCAGGATCGAAATGGCCAGAATTCTGATTCGCATGATATTCCTCATTTTTTGTTGGTTCATTGGTTGTATCCCGTTTTGACTACTTTTCAGTTTTGACGCTTAGCTGCAAATTTTCAATCACTTGAGCCAGTTCACTGACATTTATGGGCTTGGATATGTATCCGTCCATTCCTGACTCCAGACATCTCTCACGATCACCTGACATGGCGTGGGCCGTCATGGCAATTATGGGGATATGAACGGAAGCGCATTCCTTTTCGTGGAGCCTTATCGCGCTGGTCGCCTCGAGTCCATCCAAGTCGGGCATTTGAATGTCCATCAATATTACATCGAACTTGTCATTCTTAAAGGCCTCAAGAGCTTCTCTGCCAGTTTGTGCCATGGTAACCCTGTGTCCCATATTCTGGAGCAATTTACAGGCTAGCTTTTGATTAACCGGATTGTCTTCTGCGAGGAGAATCTCCAGCCGAGGTTTATTTTCCCTGATTGCGTGACGAGTTAACAGCGGTCTGGGTCCTTGCGCAATGTTGGGTTCATGCATGAAGGAACAGACAACCTGAAACAGATCGGACTGTCTTACCGGTTTCATCAGGTAGGCTGCGATTCCGAGTTCAACACATCTGGCCGCGTGCCCCCTCTCTCCAGCGGATGTCAGCATTATCAGAACGGAATCATTCAGCTCGGGGCGCTTCTTGATGTTGGCAGCCAACTCAAAACCATCCATTTCCGGCATCATGTAGTCAATCAGGACTAGTTTAAAGGGATCGCCATTTTTGTAGGCGTCCAGCATTTTCTCAATGGCCTCGGATGCGCCATCGACCGACGACGCCCTCATTTGCCAACTCAGCAGCGTTTGAGTCAGAACACGCCGGTTTGTGGCATTGTCATCCACTACCAGAACCGGAACTTCCCTGAAACTGGATGAGTCTGAACAGCAGGGCAGGTCTTTGGGATTTTTCTGGATACCCAAACGAACGGAGAATCCAAAGGTGCTACCGACACCGGGATCACTCTCCACCCATATTTCTCCTCCCATCATGCGAATAAGTTGAGATGAGACAGCTAATCCCAGTCCGGTGCCACCATATTCCCTAGTGGTAGAGCCATCTGCCTGTTCAAATGAATCGAAAATCCTGGCCTGCTTCTCTTTTGGGATGCCTATTCCGGTATCAGTCACAAGAAATTGCAGAATCATCCCCGTTTCATCCCGGTTTTCCAGCTTTGCCCTTACGGACACCTCTCCTCTATGGGTGAACTTTATGGCGTTTCCGACCAGATTGACGAAGATTTGCCTTAATCTGCCCGGATCTCCGTTGACTGCGTCAGGAATTTCTACAGGGATTTCGTAAACCAGTTCCAATCCTACCTTGTCTGCGATGACAGCCAGTGTAGTTAGCGTGTTGGCTACACAGTCTCTGAGACTGAAATCAATCGGGAGCAGTTCCAGTTTACCAGCCTCTATTTTGGAAAAATCAAGAATATCGTTGATAATGGACAGCAATGAATTTGCGGAAATCTTTACCGCCTCCATGTATTCACGCTGTTCATCATTCAGGTCGGTGCCCAAAGCCAGATCGGTCATTCCTATGATTCCATTCATAGGAGTTCGTATCTCATGACTCATGTTGGCCAGAAACTGACTTTTTGCCTGACTCGCCTTTTCTGCTGCGCTACGGGCCTCGATCAGGTCAGTGATATCTACAAAAGACTCCACCCCTCCGACAACACCTTTATTCATGTTGCTGGTTAGGCTGGCGTTCTTCAGTACAATACGTTTGTCCCCCGTTTGGGTTTTTATTGCGCATTGCTGACGGAACACTACACCATCGCAACCGGAATCGAACAGCCTGCATGTTTCTCCGCAAGGATCAGTCATCATGTAATCACATCGTTTCCCCAAAACTTCGTTTTTTTCAAATCCTGTAAGTCTCACAAATTCGTCATTCACGCTGGTCACGATTCGATTGGTATCGACTGTGAAAATCCCTGTGGCGGCCGTGTCCAGAAATTGGCGCTGTAGTTTGAATGCGTTGACCAGTTTTTCTTCGGCTAGTTCTCTAACCCCGAGTTGTTTCCGAACGCTTTGACGGCTCCAGACAAGGCCAAGAATTCCCAGGATCCATATCCCGCTATGGGTCAGGACCCCATAAAACAGGTTACCGGACAGGGTCTCTCTTATCGGGGTCCATGGTGTTGATACACTTATTCCTCCAATTATGTCCCCCACTTTGTAAGATTGCTCTACGTGGCATTTGAGACAGCCCTGTTCTACTATGTGCGGCATCATTAGACGCAGGAAAGGCTCATTACCAATCGGAGCAATGTCAAAAGCCTCTTTCTTTCCGCTCTCAAATTGCTTCAACGCCTGTCTCTCCCACTCATCCGGGAGATTTTCCGGTCGGATAGGTTTCAGACTTGTTGTGTGTCCTTTTTGACCATATTTCTTGTCACCTAGCTCTTGAACCTGGCGTGCCATATAAGCGCCATTCATCAGTGTCAGCTCTTTTCCGGAGGGTGTTGTCACATCCCTTTCCGGAACTTTGGCCAGATATTGATTTGGAGGTGTTTCCGATGAAATAGGGACATATATCCCACCATGCATGGAAGCCCAATTTCGAAAGACCAGCTCCTTGTGGTAACTGTGGAAAAGTCCCGCGCGAGCTATCTCCAGAGCCGATGAGTATGTCTCACGATACTGCAGAAAAGACGCTCCGACAATTACAACAGTCCAGAATACGGCTATCAATATGAACAGCCTGTCGATGCGTTTCTGCACATCTCCAAAAACTTCTGTCAGAGAATTCATTTTTTTCTCGCTGGGCGATTGACGGCTTTTAAGTGGACCAAGACAAAAATAAGGACAGGCTCATGGATTTAATGTAATGAAATGACGATATGTTATTATCGTTGAGAGCCTGGAAAAGATGATTCAAGTATGACACAATGGTGTTGAAGTTTCCAGATAATAAGTTGCAGGAGTCAGCGGTCAGGCAATATGACCCAGGTTTTTTCTTTCATCCTGTAAATTTCCGAAACAAGAATGCCAGCATTGACAGAACCATCAGTATGATCAAGACCCCCACCGCCGAAATAAGACCTCTTTTGAGATGTGTGGGGTTCAACCACTGGGCAAGAAGCTTGTCCAGCGCAGGCATTACGACCCATTGCAGAATCGCCACGCTCAGGGTATTACTGATCAACATTCCCCAGGCCAGGCCAACCGAATGGGTATATGGCGCAATAAAAACAGTGAGTAACATGACGGTAGGATAGAGCCCGAGAAGAACAGCAAGGAACATTTTCCAGGGGGGAGGGGCTATTGAGACTGAGTCTTTAAACTGTTTGAGGAACCAGGGGGCAAATCCGCCCGGCAACACTTTCAGGTCAAAATGGCTTATTTTATCGTCAAGTTTCCGGAGCCAGCGCCGCCTGATTTCAGACGACAACCACAGTTGAACGCCCGCTTCGTTGTCAAAGTGTATCACCACAACCCACTGACCGTTTTCTTCATCTTGGGGAGGATAAACATCTGCGCCACGATAACCCTGGAACTTTTCAGCCTCGATACCAATTCCTCTCTGCCATTCCAGAAACCATTCCGCCTGTGAAGTCGGAACCCTTTGCACAATCACGGCAGATGTCATCGGTCTGCGAATTTCCACGGTCGGAGCCCTCTTGTAAGAATTTTGCGGTTGACGTGGATACCTGAACCTCATCGGGAAAGGTGATCACAGTTCTTAGAATGTAAGGGTCAGATCCATCAGGCATTCTGCCGCAATATTGCTCATCTCAGTTTGGTGATCATGGCTTTAAGCGAAGTTGGAAGGCAATCCATAACCCATGCCAGTATGGCGTACGGCCAGGGAAACACAAATTCAGATTTTCCCTGGGACAGTTTCTTTTTGATGATCGACGCCGCTTCACCGGCCTCAAGCATCCACGGCATTTCGAACAGATTGCCACTCGTCATTGGAGTCTTCACGAAAGCGGGGATTATGGCGGTGACCGTTACACCTTCACGTTTGACACGAGCGTGAACCCCCTGGGCATAGATCCGGATAGCCGCTTTGGAAGCGCTGTACGACGGAGAATGAGGAAGCCCCTGAAAGCATGCCAGAGACGCCAATATTCCTATCTGGCCTCGTTTTCTTTTTCTGAGCAAGGGTAGGGTGGGAAGGACGGTATTGAGCATACCGTTGACGTTTACGTCGAAAACTTCCCTGACCTGATCGGCTGTCTCTTCATTAGGCAGATTACCGTGGGATATACCGGCGTTGGCAATGACCAGTTCGAGGGGGCTTATCTCATCGGCTGTCTGTATCCATCTTTCCATTTCGAGTTTGTCGATCACGTTGAGCATATTTGTGTGAACATGGGCGCCCCGGAGTCTGCAGGATTCGCAAACAGCCTTTAGTTTGACCTCATTGATGTCACTCAAGAACAGGTGAACGCCATTATCTGCGTAAACTCGAGCCAATGCGGCCCCCAACCCGGTGGCCGCTCCGGTGATCAGAATAGATTTTGGATTAAGCAATTTGGCTATGCCCCCGAAACCGAAATGAGGATAAATTCCGGAGGAACCGGCAGGCTCCTCGTTTAGAATACACTTGGCGGATTTTTCTGTGTTAAAAGCCTGGAAACAGGACGCCAATCATTTGAAAAGTGATTTCAGTCCGTCAAGTCCCCAATCAATCCCACCTCTGATGACTTCTTCCAAGCCAATGCCGCCTTCGTTCAAAATCATCATTCTGGCAGTGGAAAAGATGGACACGGCTTCCATGTCGGTCCACGTCTGAGACCATATATAGGTGGCCCAACCTATTTGACCCAGCCCATACATACCGACCACAACCTGTCCGATGGCCATCACTCCGGTGGCTACCTGGCCGAACCCGAAAACTATGCCGAACGCCAGTTGTCCCACACAGATTAGACCTACCCCAAAAATACCGATAGAAATCAGTCCCAATGAAAACTGGCCTATCGCAATCATTCCTACCGCAAATTTTCCTATCGATAGCCAACCCTTCGCTACACTGGATCCTCCAGAAGAATTGCGACCGAAATTTATACATATCAGAGGCAAACCAAATGGTCTCCACGACGTCTCCCACTGGAAGCCATAGCAATTTTCGTGAGACGGGACTGTGGTTCCCGATTTTGGTGAAGATTTGGATATTTTCATTGCAATTGGTACCCTCGAACGCCTTTTTTTAAGGTTCTGAAGATTGCGTCGTCAGTAAAGACCTGTAACTGGATACAGCAAAGGAAAATGACAGTCAATTTACCTGATGTAAATGAGGAATAAATGGACTAGTTAAAGACCTTTTAATTTTAAAAGATTCATATATTTGAATGTAGAATATAATCTGATTTATTATAATTAGAATGATCAACCGTCGAGCAAAATCAATTGCCTTTGCTGACTGTGGTTGGAGTAGGTAGCCCAATCAAATTTCACAATGTTCAAAAAACAGGGACCGAATTTTTGGGCTTGACTAGTTGTCAGGGCTTTGTTAAGCCACTTTCACACGTTATATTCCAATCGGCAGAAATCAAGGTCAAGGTTGGGTATGCTACCCCAAAATTTGGTCAATTACTGCTGTTGGGTAATATGCGCCGTGGCTTTGCACACTATGCAATCTTCATATATTCGTTAGAAGGCGCTCCTAATGATTGTCCTACACGCTGGAACCAGCGAAGATCAGCTCTTCTTGTGGGGAGAAACGGGCGAAATTCCTGAAGCGAAGAAAGCTCCTGAAAAGGGTCCAAAGATCGGGACCAATGACCAGACTCAATATTCCATGGACTTAGGCTCTAAACGCCTGCTGGACGTCATCAGGACGCTGCCTGTGCATTTAAAGCCGAACAAGAAACTCTTGCGACAATTATTGGTCTGGCTTCCTACACAAGGAAGTAAGCCTGTCCCTAGTCCTCTTTTCGGGGACATCTCCAACTCACGGCGCAGGTTCCAAATAGCTCCCTGGAATGTGACCTGTTACGGACTCAGAACCGACGAGACGGTGGACTTACTGTGTTCCTGTCTCCAACGACACACCCTGGCTCAAGGTTTAGTTATCGGCGATGATCTGGCATACTGGGCGGAAGCGTTGCGATTTGCAGGAAGCATCGTTGCCCGCCAACACTATATTCCCGAAGTGATTAGGAACAATGAAGAGTTTCACGCCCAATGGGGGACCATATTTTCCGCGGAAGATTCTGAACGCGTAACAGCGCTGGCAAAGCGTATGCCTCCGGTTGCCCGATCTCTCAGTAGTATAGACTCGGGGGTTCCACCGCAATCCAACCCAATCGGCATGCTGAAACGGTTTGTGTTTAGCACCGTAGATCACCTTGTTCGGTCCTCTTGCCCTGATCAGTTTTCCGGTCTAAACATTCGCAAGGGAGCCCTTTTCGACAGCGTTCACGACGCCTGGCTTCATGCGTTGCAATCTTCAGACAGCTTGATCCACGGTCAAAGATCTGAACTGAATCAGCTCTGGCAAACAATACGTAACTGGAAGCGACCAATAGCAGTAGCGGAATCGTCTCCAATCCGTCTTTGTTTCCGGATTGAGGAGCCTGCTCCTCCTGAGGCTATACCGAAAAATCGTCGCGTCATCCCCGATGAAAAATGGCGCATCCATTATTTAATTCAGTCATGCAGTGATCCCAGCCTTATTGTCCCAGACAGGGACGCTTAGAAAC
>CAZGVM010000127.1:0-9733 GCA_964528855.1 uncultured Desulfomonile sp.
GGCCAGCCCGGACCTTGGACGGTAGGTGTTTACCCCGGCAAGACGAACCCTTGATCCTTAGCAAACGGCGTTCCGTCGTTGTCTGTGGTGCTGGACCCGATGCTGCACCCCTTGTGGGCCTGTTGCAGTGGCGCCCCCTGCAAGGACAAACGGACTTTTTAACGTAAATACGTTATCCAGGCGAATGGGGATATTTACGAAAGCTCCCACTGTCTGATACGAGCCATAAAGCTGGTCTCTCCCGATTTCACCCCTGAACGTCAGTGCGCCGTTCAGCACCGTTAAGTCAACGCCGCCTTTTAAACCCCATATACCTTGTCTGATATCGTAGTTATAGGCATTCACTCTTGCCCTGAGATCAGGCGCCCGACCAAAGAGCGCATGAGAATACCCGAGTTCAAAGTCCATGTTGGGCGGCCCGTTTATTATCTCTCCATCCGATCCATGATTGCCACGAGAGAGGTTTCCATAATAATTGTACGTAAAATCCAGCACATCAAAATTGGGCAACATTACCGCCGCTTCTGCCCCCGCTCCGGCGGAAGAGTACCAGTCGCTGAGTATCCTGGTAGAATCATAAAAGACGTTGGCCCCCAACATGACGTTGCTGTTGATGAGTTTCCTGTAACCTGCCCCTGCTGACAAATCTACACGATGATGCGCTCCTGCAAAAGGCAACCGCCAATAATCCTGAAATTCTGCATGGAACTGACCAAAAACCGTCGAGGACGAACTCAGGCCGATCGGGGCGAAAAAATCCCCTGTCATTCGTCCCCAACTTAAATCTTTTCCAAACGTATACAGATATCCCAATCTGAGTTTTGGGATTTGAGGCAATATGCCCTGGAATAAATCGTAACTCATAGGTATAGTTTGAATTTCTGAAACTCCTGATTCGGAGAAACCTTGAGGAAAAGAAAGAGGTCTGGACGGATTCAGCTCTGGAACACAAAAAGACAGTGCGCCCGTACCGTAAGCGGCGCTTTGTGTCCAGGCCCTTGACAAACCGGCAGGAATAGATATCGAGAGACATGACAAAAGCAGAAGTAGCGTAATGGGAAATCGGTAACATGGTTTTGAAAGTGACTTGGAATGCGGCATTTTTTCACTGTCTCTTTTTGTGGCTGATATATATCATAAATTCAAATAATTGTATGCTTTTTTTAAAGTATAAACTTAAATGCTTTTACGTCAGGCTTTCCCTTTTGGGGGAGTCTGTAGAGGTGATTATGTGCGGCAGATTCATGCTCATAAGCTCGAGCGCAGACATCGCTGAGCGGCTCTGCGTTGAACAGACAATGGAACTTGACAGGCGTTACAACATTGCCCCTGCACAGGAAATTATCGGAATAGCATTGTCCGGCAAGAATTTTCTGCGGGAAATGAGATGGTTTCGGTGGGGACTCGTGCCATTTTGGGCCAAAGATACAAGTGTCGGCAGCAAACTTCTAAATGCGCGCTCGGAAACACTTGCGCAAAAACCGGCGTTCAGAAATGCGTTCAAAAACAGGAGACTGCTCATACCCACAAATGGATTTTACGAATGGGACAAAAGCGCCGGCGAAAGAATTCCGTTTCTTGTAGGCATGAAAGATGATTCACTTTTTGCAATGGCAGGAATATGGGAGCAATGGACAGGCCCGGAAAATCATGTTTTGGAGAGTTGCTCGATCATAACCACCAACAGCAACGAACTGGTAGGAAGGATCCACGACAGGATGCCGGTGATAGTGAGGCCTGAAAATTACCCGGACTGGGTTGCTCAAGGCCCTTTACCCCAAAACCTGGCCTCGACAATGTTGAAATCATTCCCGGCGGAACTTATGCGAATGAGAGAAGTGAGCCCCAGATTAAACAGAACGGATTACGACAAACCTGACTGTATCGTAGGCGTAGGGGATGATCAGATCAATTGGACGGACGGTGTATGAGGTTATAGCCTGAACGAGATCAAAAGTTTTTTTGCCCGATCACGTGGGGCGATTCTAAAAGCCGGGTGGAAAATTCCTTGATCACGAAATTCAAATGATTTCTCATCGCCGCTTCGGCCTTGCCGGGATTCAGATCGTTAATGGCCTCGTAAATTTCTCTGTGATGCTGAAGTATAAGCCTTTGATCATCACGATCGAGAAACACCCTTTCACGCGCAAGCTCAATGGCCCTGGTGATAAGCTGAAAAACGCTGTCGAACAAATGGGCAAAAATGACATTATGAGTTGCCGAAGCGATTTCCATGTGAAATTTTACGTCTATTTCAGGCCTGATCTCATAAGTTCTGAAATCCTGCTCCATCTCCAGCAGATAATCGAGCATCCTCGCAGCTTCCTGGTCAGTCCGCGTCTCAGCAGCCTTACGCGCAGCCCACACTTCCATTAAGGCGCGCACTTCCGTCAAATCCAGAAGACTCTGACCATCATCTTCAAGAAAAACTTCAATCGGATTTTTTATGGACTGCTCCGCTATATTCCTGACTGTCGTCCCACCACCCTTGATGGATTCGAGCATTCCCTGAAGCTCAAGAATCTGTATGGCCTCCCTTATCGAGGGCCTGCTCACACCCATCATTTCCGCAAGTTCCGGCTGAGATGGCAGCTTTTCACCCACACGGAAAATTCCCTGGGAAATGGCCTTCTTGAGCTGGGTCGCAACCTTCTCGGACAGCCTCTCAGACCTGATCTTCTTGAATATCGACTGATCCTGGTTTCCGATGGGTAATTTCTGGTTCATGCAGGAATATTATTGAAAGAATGTCATTATGTCAACAAAAAG
The DNA here is from genome assembly GCA_964528855.1 of uncultured Desulfomonile sp. Lineage (GTDB taxonomy): Bacteria > Desulfobacterota > Desulfomonilia > Desulfomonilales > Desulfomonilaceae > CAITZA01. Next base: position 2,770 of record CAZGVM010000127.1, read on the forward strand.
CACTTGTAAGGTTGTAAGACAAATTGTTTTTTCAGTTGACATGTTGCGAAATCATATTAGACTGTGATTAGTTTTCCGCCCTAAGAGGGAATCCGATATGAACAATACTATCGCTACCAAACTTCAGGAGTTATTGGGAAAGAGTAAGGTCTTGGCTTCAGGGACGGAACTCTATTGCTACTCTTATGATGCAACCCCTCTGGTCAGTTTCAAACCTGACGTAGTCGTCAAGGCGCAGAATGAGGAAGATATTCAGAAGACGCTGGAGTTTGCAGCGTTGGAGGAAATCCCGATAACCACCAGAGGATCTGGGACAGGTCTGAGCGGAGGCTCAATTCCGGTTGCCGGAGGAATAGTGCTTGTGACTACGGCGATGAACCGTATTCTCGAAATCGACGCTGATGATTTGTCTATCACTGTGGAACCCGGAGTCATCACTACTTCTGTTCATAACGCAGTCGAAGCGCTGGACCTTTTCTACCCGCCGGACCCTGGCAGCATGAAAGTTTCCACGATTGGCGGAAATGTGGCTGAAAACGCGGGAGGACTCAGAGGCCTCAAATACGGCATAACCGGTGATTATGTCCTGAGCCTTGACACATATTTCATAGATGGATCCAAGGTAAAATACGGCACAAAATGTGTTAAGGACGTGGCCGGATATAATGTGACAAAATTTTTGGTGGGCACAGAAGGAACGATAGGAATTTTCTCCAAAATAGTTCTCAAGCTGGTTCCCAAACCCAAAACAAAGAAGACCTTCCTTGCCCTTTATGACGATGTAATTGATGCCTGCCGAACTGTTTCTGCCATCATTTCAAAGAAAGTGATCCCATCAACTCTGGAACTAATGGACAACGTCACCATTAATTGCGTGGAGGATTATGCGCGTATTGGGTTGCCCCGTGATGTTGATGCTCTGCTCCTGATTGAGACGGATGGTCATCCATCGGTGGTTGAAGAAGAGGCTGCAATTATTGAAGCGGCATGTAAGGAAAACAACGCCAGGACCCTTAGAGTGGCTCAAACCAAGCAGGAAGCCGAAGAGTTGTTCACTGCAAGACGTATGGCGCTGTCAGCTTTGGCCAGATCAAAACCTACAACCATATTGGAAGACATAACTGTCCCCAGGCCCGCCATACCTGAATTGATGGCCTGCATCAAGGAAATGGCCGCTACGCACAATATCAAAATAGGCACATTCGGCCATGCTGGCGACGGAAACATGCATCCGACATGTCTTACCGACGAACGTGACCATGATGAAATTCATAGGGTCCATCAGGCTTACGACGTGATATTCGACAAAGCCATAAGCCTGGGAGGAACGATATCGGGTGAGCACGGCACCGGATGCGCCAAAAGCAAGTATCTTCCTCGGATGGTTGGTCCGAAAGCAATCGAGGTAATGAAAAAGATCAAGGCAGCGTTCGATCCTGACAATCGCCTGAATCCCGGGAAAATATTCCCGGGAGAGGAGCGATGAAGCCATGGCCCACAAAATAGACTCAGATAAAATAGCCAAATCTTTCGTTACCCTGGATATCCATGATTATGGGGATGTCCTTCAGTGTATGCGCTGCGGTTTATGTATCAACGCCTGCCCTACTTACAGAACAGATGGAGTCGAGACGGAGACTCCACGTGGTCGGGTCGCCATGATAAAAGCCGTCATTGACGGACAACTTCCAGCTGACGAGGAATTCATAGAGCATATCTACGACTGCCTCAACTGCCAGAACTGTCAGACTGTCTGTCCAGCTGGAGTAAAAGCCGGAGAGCTTGTGCTGGAGGCCAGACACAGGATTGAGGAAAACCGCCATCAACCCCTCATCAAAAAGTTCCTGCTGAATTATGCGATTCTGAGCCAGGCGCGACTCGCCAAATTCATGATACCGTTGAAACTTTATCAGAAACTCGGACTGCAGGCGCTCATTCGAAAGTATGACATACTCAAGCTAATATCCGAGGATTTGACTTTGATGGAAGCGCTACTTCCTCCTCTTCCTTCTCGACCATTATCTGAACAGCTACCAGAGGAAATACCTGCCAAAGGGCCTGAAAAAGGACGAGTCGGCTTTTTTCTGGGTTGCGCTATGAACCTTATTTTTGCGGATGTCAGTCGCGCCTCAATAGAAAATATATCAAGAGCCGGATATAGAGTGATCATTCCTAAAGAAGTTCAGTGCTGCGGAACCCCCAACATTGCAGAGGGAGAACGAAAAATTTACCGGCAAATGGCCAGGAACACCATTGAAATATTCAGGGACAAGAGTGTTGAGGCAATAGTAACTGACTGCGCCGCATGCGGATCCGAGCTCAAGGCCTACAAGGAGATTTTTCACAAGGATGACAAGTGGAGTCAGCAGTCCGCCGATTTTTCGGACAAAGTGAGAGACGTGTCGGAGTTTCTAGACCAGGCGCTTGATAGTTCCGTTCAATTCGGAGCAATAAACCGAAAAGTGACTTTTCACGATCCCTGTCATCTCAGACACTCGCAGAAACTGACCACCCCTCAACGCAATCTGCTTAGACGAATACCCGAAGTTGACTACAGGGAGTTGCCCGACGAGGGACAGTGCTGCGGATCTGCCGGAATTTATAACATAACTCACAGAGAACGCTCGATGAAAATATTGAATTCCAAACTTGATTCGGTAGATAAAACCGGCGCGGAAACTTTAGTGAGTTCCAATCCTGGATGTTTAATGCAGTTAATGTATGGAAAAACCAAATGGAATAAGCCATGGGATGTAATCCATATTTCCCAGTTTCTTAACCAGTCCCTGAAACTGGCCGAAAAATAGAGCGCAGGCGTCATTAGAGCCTGGATTGGCCCTGGAGGATAGATTATCCACCAATTCCTTTCAAAGGGTCCGTCAGGCTTAACCGGCTCAATATTATCCGATATGGGCGTTCTGGCGACGGCATTATGTTCCCGTCGTCCATTCTTCAAAATTACTCAGGAGGTATTTAGAGATGGCCTGGCAACAGGTTTACAACCCACTTAACAACATGGCGCTGTCCACTATGTTTGCGGCTGTGCCTATCGTGGTGCTCTTGGGCACTCTGGCTTTTCTCCACATGAAGGCTCACTGGTCGGCCATTCTGGGACTGATCAGCGCCTTGGTAATCGCAGTGGTCGTTTTTGGAATGCCCAGCCACATGGCGGGAGCTACAGCCCTTTACGGCGCAGCCTTCGGCCTTTTGCCCATCGGATGGATCGTTGTTCACGTCATCTACCTGTACCGACTGACTGTCGATAAAGGTCAGTTTCAAATACTTCAGGACAGTTTGACCACCATTACTCAGGACAGACGACTCCAGTTAGTGCTTATCGCATTCGCTTTTGGAGCGTTCTTTGAGGGAGCGGCGGGTTTCGGAACACCTGTTGCGGTTACATCTGCTATATTGATAGGATTGGGATTCGGTCCACTGCAGGCTTCCGGTCTGTCGCTGATCGCCAACACGGCCCCAGTCGCTTTCGGAGCGCTGGGTATTCCGATCATAACACTGGCGGCGGTATCAGGGCTGGATGTGCTTCAGTTGAGCGCCATGGCCGGTCGTCAGTTGCCCTTCTTCTCAATACTGGTTCCTTTCTGGCTGGTCTGGGCCTATGCCGGTTTCAGGGGTATGATAGGCGTGTGGCCGGCCATTCTGGTGGCAGGTGTATTCTTTGCCGTTCCACAGTTCCTCGTCTCAAACTTTCACGGACCATGGCTGGTAGATATTATCGCTTCACTCTCTTCTCTGGCGGCGGTAACCGTTTTCATGCTCGTGTGGCGTCCCAAGGAGATATGGGGCTCAGACGGAGCCGGTTCAAACACCCTGGCGCGTGGATCACACGACTACACGACCGGACAGGTGATCAAGGCCTGGACTCCATGGATTATCCTCAGCGTCCTGGTCTTCATCTGGGGTCTGCCTGAATTCAAGAAATACATGGACAGCCTCTATGTTTACAAACTCCCCATTCCCGGACTCCACAACCTCATCGAACGAGTTCCCCCGGTTGTAGCAAAACCAACAGCCGAAGGCGCCGTTTACAATTTCAACATACTCTCAGCCACCGGTACCGGAATCCTGTTATCCGCAATCATCTCCGGACTTTTCATGGGTTACGGCTTCAAAGGCCTGGTCAAGGTATATGGCCAGACTCTATACATGGTCCGTTATTCCATTCTCACCATAGCGGCCATGTTGTCACTGGGATTCGTTACAAGATATTCCGGCGTAGACGCCACCCTGGGATTGACATTTGCCATGACCGGCATGCTCTATCCTTTCTTCGGCACCATGCTTGGTTGGCTGGGTGTTGCCCTTACAGGATCCGACACATCATCGAACGTTCTGTTTGGAAGCCTTCAGAGAATCACTGCTGAACAGATCGGCATCAGCCCAGTTCTGATGGCGACCGCAAACAGCACTGGCGGTGTCATGGGCAAGATGATAGACGCCCAGAGCATCGTCGTGGCCTCTACCGCAACACAGTGGTATGGCCATGAGGGCGATATCCTAAGGTATGTCTTTTTCCATAGTCTGGCGCTTGCCGCACTTGTCGGCGTGCTGGTCTTCCTGCAGGCTTATGTGCCGCCTTTCACCTATATGGTCGTCCAGTAAGGATTATTGTCAAATCTTGGGGGATCGTGCGAATTTGCGGCCCCCTGCAACCTCTGGTCTGAAACAGAGTTCCAGACCAGAGGATCAAATTTTTGCACCGTTTGTCATTGTTACATTTTCCCGAGCCCGACCACGGTGTCATCCGGCTTCTGTTTGATTCTAGATGTAAAGCCCCTATCCAAAGAAAGTTTTCAATAAATGAATCGTCAATTGATTCAGATTATTTGACTGAAAGTTTTGAAAAGGTCACTGATCCAACGGTCGATAATCGCAATCCCGCTTGGGGAACAAATTATGAAAATACTCGTTGTTAATAGCGGTAGTTCTTCACTGAAATATAACCTTTTTGACATGGACACGAAAACGGTGTTGTTCACCGGTCTGATAGACAGAATCGGCCTTGTGGATGTAGTCCACGCATTCCAGAATGTATTTGGGAATGAAACGCAGACCAGTCCGTCTGCGCATGATCACGCAGAGGCCATCGATGAGATGTTCAGTGTGTTGCTCAAACATTGCATAGGGTCTCTGGATGAAGTGCCGGCTGTGGCTCATCGAGTCGTTCACGGTGGAAAATTCAAGAACGCTCTGCGCATTACGGCAGAAGTAATCGGTGAAATGCGGCGTATGATCCCGTTTTTCCCTTTGCACCATCCTCCCCAGATCGTGGAAATTGAAGAATGTATGAAGCGCATACCGCACGCAGTTCATGTCGCCGTTTTCGACACATCATTCCATGCCACCATACCCGATGTGGCCTCCATATACGGTCTGCCTTACCGATATTTTGAGGAAAAACACTACAGGCGGACAGGGTTTCACGGCAACTCCCATGAGTTTGTGTCTCAGATCGCCACCGAGTTTCTGGATAAACCTGCGTCCGAAATCAAAATTATCACCTGCCATTTAGGGAACGGATGCAGTCTGACCGCCGTTGACGGAGGGGAATCTATTGACACGACTCTGGGTATGACTGCCTGTGAGGGTCTACTCATGGGCACACGATCTGGTGACATCGATCCCGGACTGATGCCTGTCATCATGCAAGAAGAGAACCTTTCGGCCGAAGACGTTTTGGATTTGCTCTACAATCAGTCCGGTCTGTTAGGCATAAGCGGTGTGAGCAGGGACATGAGAGAAATTGAGGCTTCCGCCATGCTGGGCAACTCAAGATCAAAACTCGCCCTGGACGTGTTCTGTTACAAGGTGAAACGAAACATTGGAGCTTTGCTGGCTGTATTGGGCGGCTGTGACGCTCTGGTTTTTACTGGAGGTATCGGTCTGAATAGCGCAACCGTTCGTAGTAAAAGTCTGGAAGGCCTTGCCGGTCTTGGTTTCAAAATTGACGAGCGGAAAAATCGCAGCGCATTAAAGCCCACAGCCCAGAATCCGGTCATGGATTTTTCATCGACCGATTCTCCGGTCAGGATTCTTGTGGCGAGAACCTTCGAAGAGCTTATCATGGCAAGACAATGTCTTCGAGTGATGGAGTCGCTCCGGAATTAACCGAACAATTGATCAAGCGGCAAACGGAATTGTCCTGCAGGCAGCCGGGATCGGTCTGGATTGTTGTGGTTGTTAATAATTGAACCTGGGAGATACAAATGTCAAAAAATCTTTATATAGCCGGCACTGGTCCAGGGGTCGTAAAGGCGGTGGTCGTGTTGGGGGTCATGGATTTGCTAGCCAAACTTGGCCTAAGGATAGGATTTTTTCGCACTGTTATTCTAAAGGATCCTTTCTCTGACCCACTCATAACTCTTGTAAAAAGCAGATACGACATCTCCACATCTGAACAGAGCATGTATGGCTGCATGGAGGCAGTTTTAACCGATCTGCTTTCAAAAGACAAGGAAGATGAATTACATGGTCTGATACTGGAAAAGTATCACAATATCGAGAGTGAATGTGATTTTGTAGTGTGCGCCGGCACTGACTACCGGTCAATGAATGCGGCCCTGGAGTTTGAGTTTAACCTGGCGGTGACCCGCAATCTTGGCGCCCCTATCATCCCGATGGTCTTAGGTAGGAATCGCAAAGTTGAAGAAATAGTGGACGCAATCCAGGGGCTCAAAGAATCTCTGGATACCAGGGGATGTGACGTGTTGTCCGTGATAGTCAACCGGGTTGAACCTGGGCATCTGGTTGAGCTGGTTAGACGGTTCAATGAGTTTGATGACAACGTGCCGGTGTTTGTTCTGCCTGAGCATCCCCTTCTCGATAAACCCACAATAGCGGAAATAAAAAGGGCGCTTAGGGCAAACATGTTACATGGAGACCCCCAGAGGTTGGACCGCGAGGTTGTAAGTTACAAAGTGGCCGCCATGGAACTTAACCATTTTCT
>CAZGVM010000128.1:0-1698 GCA_964528855.1 uncultured Desulfomonile sp.
GTCCACCATTTCCATGATCTCGCTATTGGCAAGTTTGGTCCTTTCCCTTAGCGGGAAGGCCACATTGTCCCTGATATCGAGGGAGTCGAAGAGAGCGCCCTCCTGAAAGAGAATCCCGAAACGAATCCGAATCTTGTTGAGCTGTTTTGTGTTTAATCCTACAAGGTTCCTGCCGTCGATCCAGACAGAGCCGGAATCCGGATTTTCAAGTCCGGTCATTATCTTTAGCAACACAGATTTGCCTGCCCCGGAGCGACCCATCAGGCTCGTAACCGTCCCGGCGCTGATCCCGAAACTGACTCCATCAAGAACCTTTTGATGGTTAAACTGTTTATGAATGTTTTCTACCTTGATCATTGCCGCTTATCTTGTGTGACGCCCCGGAATCAGAACATCAACGATGTCATCAGGTAATCTCCGATGAGAATCAGAATCGATGAAGTGACTACCGCTTTTGTTGTAGCCAGACCCACTCCTCTGGAGCCGCCTGTAGCGTAGAAACCCTTGTAGCAAGCCACCATGGATACGATTAAGCCGAATACTACCGCCTTTGTTAAACCATGCGTTATGTCCGAAATGTCTACATAACTCCTGATGCCCGACATGAAGGCGCCCTGATCGATGTCGAGATAACCAATGGACACGACATAAGCCCCGATCATTCCAGCAAAACTGTAAATACAGGCCAAAAATGGAAGAGTAATAATGGACGCTGCAATGCGTGGAGAAACCAGATAATGTATCGGATCAACCGCCATGCTGGCCAAGGCGTCTATCTGCTGAGTGTTTCGCATGCTACCAAGTTCCGCTGTCATGGCCGAGCCTACCCTGCCGGTGACCATCAGAGCGCTTAACACCGGGCCCAGTTCTCGAGCCAAGCTTAGCGCCACTGTCGCTCCCACCAGAGATTCAGCCCCGTAGCGGTGCATTGCGTTGTAACCCTGAAGCGCTGTCACCATGCCGGTGAAGGCCCCCGTCGTAACTATCAGGAAAACAGATTGTGTGCCCATGAAGTCCAGATGACGTAGAAATTCCCTAACCCGGTACGGGGGCAAAAAGAACATTTTAATGGCCAAAGCAGTCATCATCAACGCGCCTCCAAGCTGTCCAAGAAAGCTTGTGGCAGTGTTAAGAATCATTTTTGAAAGACTGGTTTCGGCAGTTATCATGTCTGGATTAACTTTCATGTATAACTAATAGTTATTAAATATTTTCTATTCATATAAGTCCGGATCATGATCCGGGCAGCCTTCCAAGCATGTCCGTAAAATAACAAAAATATTAAGGATAAGCGCAATCTAAAAGATAATTGTCCCAATGTTGACAGACACCGCTAATGTCCGTATTTTAATCTATTAAATTAGAAAATGTCAATATCATTCTGATTATTATGATATTTATCTATGATAACTTGGTGAATTCGTGTGATTTACGGATTAATTCAGTCAGGGTGTGAAACCAAAAATGGGGTGGATTTCCTAAAACAGATTGTATGACAAAGGTCTCGGTGATATGTTTGTCGGCCTAAAACAGACCTTATAGTATCAACAAATCCATTAGGAGCTGGAATGGGTTCTGCCGAATTTGTTCATCTGCATTTGCACACTCAGTACTCTTTACTGGACGGAGCGATAAAAATTCCTGATTTGATAACAAAAATCAAGGAATTCAAAATGCCGGCCGTAGCCATGACGGATC
>CAZGVM010000128.1:1708-9645 GCA_964528855.1 uncultured Desulfomonile sp.
TGTTCGGAGCAATGGAGTTTTATACAAGCGTCTAGTCCACTGGATTGAAACCCATTATCGGTTGTGAGGTCTATGTAGCCCCTGGATCACGCCATGAAAAGGGGGCCCGCAATGGAGACGCCAAATCCAACCATTTGATCCTTCTTTGTGAAAATCTTAAGGGATATAAAAACTTATGCAAACTGGTGACTCTCGGTTTTCAGCAGGGTTTTTATTACAAACCGAGGGTAGATCGAGAAATTCTGGAGAAATATAACGAGGGTTTAATTTGTCTGAGCGCCTGTATAAAAGGCGAGGTAGCCGACAAAATCCTCAAGGGTGATGAAAAAGCAGCCTATGAAGCGGCGGCCTGGCACAAGGAAGTCTTCAATTCTAACCGTTACTATCTTGAGATTCAGGAGAACGGGATTGAGGAGCAGCGCAAGGTCAACGAAAAGCTTATAGAGTTTGCCGATCGACTTGGTGTGGGAATTGTTGCCACCAATGATTGCCATTACCTTGATCAAAGGGATCACAGAGCGCACGAAATCCTGCTCTGCATTCAAACTGGCAAGAAACTAGAAGATGCCAACAGGATGTCCTTCAGTTCCGAACAGTTCTATGTCAAATCGCCCGAGATAATGGGCTACGATTTTCGTAACCATCCGTCTGCTCTAAGGAATACACTGGAAATAGCGGATAGATGTGGTCTGATGCTGGAATTCGGCCAGGTCCACATGCCCAGATTCGATCTCGGGACGGGAGAAACCCTGAGGGATCGATTCGAGAGGGATGCGCGAGCCGGTTTTGAGTTGAGGATAGGGAAGCAGGCTAAGTTGGGAGAGATGTCCGAGGAGAAGCTGTCCAAGTACAGAACACGGCTATCCAATGAGATAAAACTAATACAGGAAATGGGTTTCTCCGGTTATTTTCTGATAGTCGCTGATTTTATCAACTATGCAAAAGGACACGACATTCCTGTGGGACCGGGTAGGGGGTCTGCCGCAGGCTCACTGGCCGCATACTCCCTCGGTATCACCGACATCGATCCTATTAAATATAATCTGCTGTTTGAAAGGTTTCTCAATCCAGAGCGAAAAAGCATGCCCGATATAGACGTGGATTTCTGCACCCAGGGCAGGGATAGAGTGATCGAATATGTTTCCAACAAATATGGCAAGGAGAGTGTAGCTCAAATAATAACATTCGGTCGCATGCAGGCCAAGGCCGTGGTCAGGGATGTTGCGCGAGTGCTTGGTTTTCCTTACGCTGAGGCAGACCAGATCGCCAAACTGATTCCGGACGCCCTAAAGATGACCCTTGACAAAGCAATCAAGGATGAACCCAGGCTCAAGGAGATGATGTCTTCATCATCCGATGTTAATGACCTGATCATGACGGCGAAGTCTCTAGAGGGGATTACAAGACACGCATCGACCCATGCCGCCGGTGTGGTCATTTCTGATCAACCCCTGGTTGAACGACTACCTCTTTATAAAGGTCAGAACGATGAAACTCTGACTCAATTCGATATGACGTGGGTGGAAAAGATCGGTCTGGTAAAATTTGATTTTCTCGGGTTGAAAACCCTGACCGTTTTGAATGGCGCCATCAAATTGATACGAGAAGGTCAGAAACCTGATTTCGATATAGAAAACATACCCTACGATGACTCCCAAACTTTTGAGATGCTCTCAAGGGGTGACACTCTGGCGATTTTCCAGTTGGAATCTTCAGGAATGCGAGATGTCCTCACAAAATTCAAACCATCAGTTTTCGAAGACCTCATAGCCATTCTGGCGCTTTACCGACCTGGACCGCTCGAATCAGGAATGGTGGACGACTTCATCAACAGAAAACACGGAAGGACCCCCATAGAATATCCTTTAGAACAACTTGAGTCCATCCTGAAAGAAACCTATGGAGTAATCGTTTACCAGGAGCAGGTGATGAGTATCGCCAGAGAAGTGGCCGATTACTCGCTGGGTGAAGCCGATTTACTGAGACGGGCCATGGGGAAGAAAAAAGTTTCCGAAATGGCGGAACAAAAGTCAAGATTCGAAAAAGGTGCGGCCAGGAACAAAATCGATCCAGAGAAAGCGGCTTATATATTCGACCTGATGGAGAAGTTTGCCGGTTACGGTTTCAACAAGTCGCACTCGGCCGCTTACGCCATGATCACCTATCAGACAGCCTACCTTAAGGCTCACTATTCTTCCGAATTCATGGCGGCGCAACTGACCTGTGAAACAGGCGCCCCCGACAAAATTACCGCTTACATCTCGGAATGCCGGAGCATGGGGCTCCAGATTCTACCCCCGCACATTAATGAGTCCCATGAGAGTTTTCATGTTTCTAATGGCAAGATAGTCTTTGGACTTGGAGCCATCAAGAATGTAGGAGAGAACGCCGTCAGTTCCATACTCAAGGCGCGCAGGGAAGGCGGTCCGTTTTGCGGGATGTATGACTTTGCTCGCAGGGTTGATCTGAGGAAAGTAAACAAAAAAGTCATAGAGAGTCTAATCAAGTGTGGCGCTTTTGACGGTATGGGACCCAACAGGCGATCCATGCTCGATGCGCTTGATTCAATCCTGGATCAGGCAGCCGGTTTTCAACGTGAACAAAGTGAAGGGCAGTTCAACCTTTTCTCAATGGATTGCTCTCTGGGATCTTCAAGCGACCTGACCGATCCACCCATAGCATTCTCTCCTGAGTGGGAAGACCTCGTCAAACTCTCCTTCGAAAAGGATCTTATCGGTTTTTATGTGACGGGACATCCTCTGATGAATTTCGAGTCCATTATCAGGGAATTTACCAACTGCAGCGTCCCACGACTGAACTCGGCGGCTTCTTCTTCGCTCGTGAAACTTCCTGGAATGGTAAAATCCATCAAAGAGATCCAGACCAGGAAGGGTGACAGGATGGCCTTCATTACATTTGAGGACCTGGAAGGCATAGTGGAAGTAACAATTTTTGCTGACTTGTATGCCCTAACAATAGACCTCCTGAATTGTGGCGAACCCCTGATTCTGTCTGGACTGCGCGAAGGCGAACCTGACTCACCGAAAATACTGGCCCAGGAAATACACCTTCTTAAAGACGCTCCAAGGCACTTCAGCAGTTCCGTTGTCGTCAAGGTTTCCACGTTGGGCGCCGATTCAGGGCAAATCAGATCCCTCAAGACGATCCTCGAACGTTACAGGGGAAAGGTTCCCGTGAAATTGTCAGTCACAATTCCAAACAGGTCTGAAACCATAATAAGCCTCGGGTCACTGGGGTGTGATCCGTCGGAGGCTTTTATGTCGGAGCTCAGAAACCAGTTTGGATATGACCCTGTCGCCACAGCCTGAAATTCCGGGGCTCCGTTCAAAAAACAAACACGGGTAAACAACATATGGGGAAATCTGATTCATTTGGCGAATTGATCGAGACAGGCGTCAGGGAAGCTTCCCTGAAAAAAGAAGTGGAAAAGCGATACCTGGCCTATGCGCTATCCACCATTGTAGCTCGCGCCCTGCCAGACGTTCGCGATGGACTTAAACCGGTACACCGTCGCATACTTTTCGCCATGAGCCGAATGAGACTCGATGATGCTGCCAAAATGCGCAAGGCTGCTGCAGTTGTAGGTGAAGTGATAGGAAAGTACCATCCGCACGGCGACCAGGCCGCTTATGACTCACTGGTGCGCATGGCGCAGGATTTCAGCCTTCGTTACCCATTGGTGCAGGGTTCAGGCAATTTTGGCTCAATTGACGGTGATTCCCCAGCGGCCATGCGTTACACGGAGACCCGGCTCAGTCCTTTTGCCAACCTGCTTCTAAGAGAGATAGACCATGGCACCACCTCGTTCAGACCAACTTACGACGGTATCGCCGAAGAGCCCGATGTGCTGCCTGCGCTTGTTCCCAATCTTCTGTTGAACGGATCATCCGGAATTGCCGTTGGAATGAGTTGCTCGTTCCCTCCCCACAATCTCAAAGAAGTCCTGATGGCTTGCAAAGAGGCTATCAGAAATCCATCCATAGATACTGCGGGGCTCCTGAAATTTGTCAAGGGTCCGGACTTTCCGACTGGAGCGCAAATCATTCTCGATGAAGACGGATTCAGAAATGTCTACGAAACCGGACACGGCGCCATAAGAGTGCGAGCCTCTTTCACAACCGAGCACGTTTCACGCGGCAAGGTCAACATCATAGTCACGTCCATACCATATTCAGTCAATAAATCCAGGTTAATAGAAAGAATAGCCAACCTGATACGTGACAAGAGATTAAGAAATCTTTACGACATCCGTGATGAAAGCGCCAATGATGTAAGGATAGTCCTCGAACTTCGAGGAGCTGATGTGAAACCCGATTCTGTGATGGCTTTTCTTTACAAGCACACAGATTTACAGATCAATTTCCCGGTCAACCTTATAGCCATCAACCCATCTGGCGCGCCGGATAGAATGTCGCTCGACAGGATTATTAAGTGTTTTCTTGAGTTCAGATATGAAAAGACTGTCTTGAGACTAACGCACAGGCTGGACTTTCTGAAAAAAAGAATTCATGCGCTGGAAGGCTTTGAAAGACTTTTTGATGATCTTGACAAAGCCCTTCAGATAATTCGTTCGGCCAGAAACAGGCAGGAGGCCACATCTGGTCTCAAGGATTATTTTGGTCTGGATGATGAACAGGTGGACGCCATACTGGAGTTACGTCTTTACAGACTCGTTGGGATGGAGATAGGCAAGGTTCTGGATGAACTCCAGTCGAAACGAAAGGAAGCGTCAGGCATTTCGGCTGATTTGGAAAGCCCGAAAAGATTATGGAAAATTATTGATTCGGAATTCGACGAAATAATTGAAAAATTTGGAGACAAAAGAAGATCTTTGCTGATCCAGGAAGAAAAGGCGCTGTCACTGGACTATAATCCTGAAGAGTTTGTTGATCAGGATGATGTCACAGTAATTCTCTCGAAGCAAGGTTGGATTCGTCGGATAAAGCTTGCCGTGGATGACTATGGAACATTGAAATTCAGGGATGGAGACGGACTGTTTTCAATAGTCAGGGTGAACACTTCCAAGACGGTGGCCTTTTTTTCGAATCTTGGCAAGCTATACGTGATCAAAGCCGCTGATGTTCCTGCTACATCCGGATTTGGAGATCCGGTGAGTTCGCTGGTGAACCTCTCCGACGGTGAATTACTGGTCGGCATGATAGCGCCTGATCCAGTGAGACTTGCTTGTCCAGGCGATTCCGTGGCGCCCGAAGAAAAAGACGATGACTCTGATGGGCTGGATGAAGATCAACCGGACCTTTTTAGGTTTACTTCAGCTAGCGAGACTTCTGATTCCCTGCAGGAGTATTGTCCAAAATTCGGGTATCTTGTAACAAAATCAGGAAGGGGTTTCCGGTTCGATCTTGACCTCACAAGAGAGACAACCAAGAAGATTGGAAAAAAGATAGCCAACCTTCAGGAATCTGATCAGGCGCTTGCAGTGAAACCGGTGTTGGGAAGCTTCATAATAGTTGGAACAAGTGATGGACGGATGCTTGCTTTTGATTGTGATCAGGTCCCAGTGATGTCAGGGGTGGCTCAAGGTGTTGTTTTGATAAAATTGACCGCCCATAATCATGTCACTATAACTGAGACGGCCAATCTGGGCGACTTTCTTAAAGTCTTCGGCCCTGATGGACAGGAGATGAAATTGCTGGTGGAGAAATCCCTGATTGCAAAACGGGCCGGACGAGGCAAGAAAATTATTGATTCCTTCATTCAAATTGACAGGGATGAGAGAGTGGGTCAGTGCTAAATGTCAAATTCGTATACGGTAAAAGATATACAGGTTCTCAAAGGTCTTGAGGCGGTCAGAAAACGCCCTGGAATGTACATTGGCGGTACCGGTCCGGAGGGTCTTCATCAGCTTGTCTGGGAAATTCTGGACAACTGTGTGGACGAGGCCCTTAATGGACATTGCTCGTCCATAGAGGTCATACTGGAATCCGATGGCTCAGTGACGATAGGGGACACAGGTCGTGGAATACCGCTGGACATCCACCCTTCCACCGGCAAGAATTCAGTTGAGACTATTTTCTGCAACCTTCACGCCGGTGGAAAATTTGACGATGACGCTTACAAAGTGGCCGGTGGTCTTCATGGAGTGGGAGCTTCAGTTGTGAACGCCCTGAGTTCACATCTCCGGGTAGAGGTTAAAAGAGATGGATTCAAATACTCCCAAGAGTTCTCCAAAGGAAGACCAGTCAACACTCTGACGACGGTTGCCCCGGCCAAAGGAACCGGAACAAGGGTCTGCTTCCTGCCGGATACGGAAATATTCAGATCGGTCAACTTTTCCAGTGAAATAATCAGGAAACGACTTGAAATTAAATCATTCCTGGTTGCCGGATTGAAGATAAAGTTTGTTGACCGGATTGAAAACACTTCCGACATGTTCGTATATCCGCACGGAATACTGGACTACCTCGACAAACTTGTCACGGACAAGGACACGATGGTGGCCCAGCCTTTTTATTACAAGCATGAAAACGATTTGAAGATTGAGGTTGTCCTTACGTGGACCTCTGAAACCAGCGGTCAGATATTGTCATTCGTCAATTCCATACCCACTCCTGGAGGCGGCACTCATGAGATCGCTTTCAGAAATGCGTTAACCCGTACACTCCGCCAGTACACGGAAAAACGTAACGGCCTGCCCAAAGGGGTGAAGGGGGTCACGGCAGAGGATGTCAAGGAGGGACTTGTAGCCATTCTGTCGGTTTATCTTCACGGCAACCTTGAATTTCAGGGACAAACCAAGGAAAAGCTGAACAGCCCCGGCGCCCAACAGATTGAACCTGTTGTCAAGACTGCATTTGAGACTTGGCTCGGGCAAAATCCTTCGCAGGCCGCGGCCATAAGCAACAGGATCATGCTGGCGGCTCAAGCCAGAGTCGCATCAAGAGCTGCCCGCGACGAGGTAAACCGTAAGGTCGCCACACGCAGATTGACGTTGCCTGGAAAGCTCGCAGACTGCTCATCCACCTTGCGCGATGGCACGGAATTGTTCATCGTCGAAGGCGACAGCGCAGGAGGATCCTCAAAGCAGGCCAGAGACCGTAAATATCAGGCCATTTTGCCCATCAGAGGCAAGATACTGAACGTAGAACAGGCTTCAGGGGAGAAACTCAAGGCCAACAGGGAAATCTCCAACCTTGTCTTGTCAATTGGAACCGGAATGGGAAAATCATTCGATTATTCCAGATTGAGATACGGGAAAATAATTATCAACACGGACGCAGATGTGGACGGCCACCACATTGCGACTCTCCTGCTGACTTTTTTTTATCGATTTCTGCCTGATCTGGTCAAAAAAGGGCACATCTACCTGGCCATGCCGCCTTTGTACAGGATCAGTTCAGGGTCCGGCAAAAAACACTCCATCAGGTATGTTTTCTCCGACAAAGAGAAAGACGCTCTCTTGAAAAGACAGAATGGCAAGGAGGTTGAAATTCAGCGGTTCAAAGGTCTTGGCGAGATGGACGCGGCTACCCTGAAAAGCACAACCATGGATCCGGCCACGAGAACCATACTCAGGGTTTCAATTGAAGACGAGGTTCAGACCGACGACATCTTTGACACACTAATGGGAAAAGATGTCCGCAAGAGGTTCGTTTTTATTAGAGACCACGCAAAGGAGGTCCAGGAACTGGACATCTGATCCTGTAGCCTCTCGGGGAATATGCAAGGGTTTAATGCTTCGATTGAGCAAGGACGCTTAATTTTTCCCAGCAGCCCCCTGCTTTTTCTGTTCTATCTCCTCTAATGCCGATTTAATCAAACGTTTGGCCGGATCATAGTTTTCATGACCAAGAGCGTCACTAAGAATCGGTATTACAACGTCAGGATCCGACACTCCCAATCGTCGCAGTGATCCTATTGAGGCCATGCGAACGCGATGATCCTTTTCCCTGACA
>CAZGVM010000129.1:0-9610 GCA_964528855.1 uncultured Desulfomonile sp.
ACTTCGACTACGAGACCCTTAACTGCATCTACCGATTTCTGGAACAGCGCATTTTCCGAAGGACTCAGGTCAACTTCGATGACCTTTTCTACGCCCTTGGAGCCCAATATGGCCGGCACGCCCACGAACAGGCCCGTCTGACCGTACTCTCCGTCGAGATAGGCTGCAACCGGCAGTAGCCTTTTTTTATCCGCCAGTACAGCTTTGGCCATTTGCACGGCTGAGGCCGCTGGTGCGTAATACGCGCTACCGGTTTTTAAAAGCCCGACAATTTCGGCTCCACCCTGCCTTGTTCTCTGTACCAGTTCCTCAAGACGGGCTTCGGACATGAATTTTGTGACTGGAACGCCACCGACAAAACAGTTTCTGGTGAGCGGAACCATGGTATCTCCGTGACCACCCAGCACCAACGCGTTTATGTCCTCCACGGAGACTCCAATTTCATCGGCGATAAAAGTTCTGAAACGTGCTGTGTCCAATATTCCCGCCATGCCGATAATCTTTCTTGGGACAAGACCGGATTTTCTCCATGCGGTATAAACCATTGCGTCCAGAGGGTTAGAGACTACTATCATGACGGCGTCAGGCGAGTATTTTGCGGCTTTTTCGCTAACTTCCCCAACTATCCTGACATTGGTTGAAAGCAGGTCATCCCTACTCATGCCAGGCTTGCGCGCTATTCCTGCCGTAACAATTATCAGGTCACTATCGGCTGTAGATTCGTAGTTATTTAATCCAACAACTTTGGTGTCAACCCCCAACACCGGTGTTGTTTCATACATATCCAGACCTTTACCCTGCGGAATTCCTTCCAGAATGTCCACCAGGAAAATGTCCCCGAGTTCCTGCGCTGAAGCGTATGCCGCAACTGAGGCCCCCACGTTTCCTGCGCCAATCACGGTTATTTTTTTTCTCGGCATGCCTGAAGCCTCCCTTTCATATTTTTTGCCCAACTGAATTGCAGAGTCATTTCTGTAAAAATGACCTTATTGGAATAGTTTTGTCGAAAAAAGCTCTTGAGGATTTTTGATATATTCAAATCGATTATACTAATATGCAATCTTTTTTAGAATTATTCCATTGGTTTCAGCGCAGTTTGATGACCCTGTAGCCGTCTCCACGGAACACTGGTTGGAAAATTCTCTCGTCCAGAACAGCAAAATAACCGTTATCTTTAAATCTTTCGCTTATATACGTTTGAAACGGCTCAAAATAGATCATGAAATTGTCTTCGTCCGGTCCGTGTGAAGTTGCCGTCGATCTTTTTTCAGATCCGAACGGTTCGAATCCCTCGAAGCTCCTGGTCATGTTTTTTCGCATGAAATCCTTCTCTCTTACTATGAGATAATCGATGTTGTTTTCCCTGGCGAAACTTGCGACATCTTTCGGGTCTGAAGAATAATACGCGTCAAGAAAGTCATAGGTGCGTTTCTTGATTATTGTCCAATACTCTCTGAACCATGTGTGAGAAAGTTCAAAAGTGACAAATGCCTTCCTCTTACCAAAAGTCACTACATTGTCCATCAATTCAGGAGGTCCGGCGATAGTAATGTTTTTTGGTGTCTCTGACAGGAATTCGTAAAGTTTTATGTCTCCGGAATAGTCATAAATGCCGACCTTATGAATTCTCAAACCCCCTATAACTACGATAACCAACAGCAGGCAGAACAGAGTAAATTTATGGAGATTCAAAGATTTTATTATGCTTGAGACGCAAGCAGCCAGAATGATGACGTATATAAGGTTGAAAGAAAATTCTACATAGCGTCTTGGCAGGAACAGCCTCATCACAATCTCGTAAGACACAAGGTAAAGCATTATTGACGCGGTTATAAAGTATGCCAAGAACCACATTCTTGAGATGCTGACGTCCCATTTGTTAATTGCTAAAGCCCAAAAAACTATCAACAAACATATTGCCCCGCTAATTGTTCCCGCCACCAGACCGTAGTCGTCGAAGAGCACCAACAGGACTACCGGTCTGAATATTTCCCAATACAAGTCCGGTCCAGGGGCAAGTTGATAACGACCCGCCGCCGTATATTCAATGTGACCGTATATGTCCAGCCATGAGATCAAGTCCCCGAATTCTTCAGTTCTCATGAAAACATGTTGTACAATCATCGCAACTACGCCTACCAACACGGGCGTATTCACCAGAATGAGTCTCAACATCTCTCTGGTCAAATGCGAGTCTGATCCGACATTTTTTATCCATTCGAAAAAATCCATCCCATAGTTTTTTAAAAGAAAGAGGGCATGGGTCAATGCGCATAACACAAAAATGTAAGGATTGAAGATCGATTGAACCATGATTGTAATACTTGCGCCCAAAATATTTTCTGAGGCAAGGAAATACAGATAAGCCAGCATCATCGGATAAGCGAAACTTTGTGACATTCCTCCGGATATCTTGGAGATGAAACTGGTGAACAAAAATGAACAGGTGGCGAATACAAGGGCTGTGAAGTCATCAGCGAACCTGGTTCCAATCATGAACAGCAGCACGCCATTGATCACGAACAAAAATCCGGTAAGCGCCTTACTGAACTGGACCGGGTTCATTATCCACGAAAATGCGTAATAAAGTGATTTTACACCTATTGGGACATAATTCTCAGCGTAGCGTGTCAGGATATCATCCTGAAACAAGTCAGGATCCTGCCATCTCTGCATCCAGTATATTTGTTGACGCACATCATCGTTAATAACATAGGGGTTGGTCAGAGCGTCGAAATGACCGATTACGTAGACGGACAGTGTCGAGAACATTACCAGAAGCAAATAGCCATATCGTTGTTTTTTCTGAGTCATATTATTGTGCAGGGAGTAATAGTTATTTTCAACTCGCCACAAAATCACCCAAGTCAAAAATTATTGTACATGGCGCGATGGATCCTTGGGGTTAAATCCCTGATCATGTGAGATATCGCTTTACGTCTGTTCGAAAGAGTGCCAGCTATGGAGTCGGTGACAGTGTAAGTGTAAGAGGCTGAAAAATCCTGTTTCCAAAGTATCTGCCTGTCCTGGTTCTTTTCCAGATCAGAGTGGACCTTTATCACACCTATTCGAGTCAATTCTTTACCATCGGCTCTATAAGCTGAAGGAGTGTCTTCGTAGGAGATAATGACGGTCTTGAGAGAGACATCGGCTCCATCCGAAACCAGCCTCATGGCAGTTCCCAAAGAATATTCACGGCGCATTTCGTTGGTCAGCTCTGTCTCGATTCCCGTTATAACCGTGTTGTTTACGGCGCTGTTCACAGCTATTGTTTTGAGGTTCGAAGGAAACGGCGAATCTCCTCTGGCGCCGTTGAATCGGTAACCACACCCCGCAATCGTTGCAATCAGGCAAAGGGCGAGAAACGAAACATGCGCCGATCTGAAATTTGTAAATAGGTATTTTTGTTTTGAGCGCAATTGCCTAAGTTCTTAAATCAGTACGCTTACATTCAGTTAATAACAAAAATACTGGCGGTAATCTCCATTGTTTATAGTTGGTCGGCCAGGCGAGAAACACTCGATCTTATTGAAGCAAAATAAATGATCTGGATAATAAGCATTTGAAAACACTATCCAGTTTGATCATTATCAAGCATTAAGATTTATTGCCACAAAAATTTGACGCCTAACCGATAACGATGTTTAGGAGTTTACCTGGCACCACTATCATCTTTCTAATGGTATGTCCCTCTATGAACTTTTGGACATTAGATTCCGCCAAAGCCTTCTGTTTAATCTCATCCTCGGTCGCGTCAACCGAAACCCTGACTTCCGAGCGTTTTTTACCGTTTACCTGAACCACTATCGCAAGCGAATCTTCCGCAAGCATGGATTCATCATGAGCGGGCCAAGGCAATCCTGTCATGCCACTCTTGCCGCCGAGGCTTTGCCATAATTCTTCAGAGAAATGCGGGGTAAATGGCGACAGCATGAACACCAGGATTCTAATCGCGTGATAAGCAGCGTCTCTTAAATCATCTGACCGGTCGAGTTGGGATTGAGAGATTTTCCCGAGTTCGTTCGAGAATTCCATTATCGCTGCAATAGCGGTGTTGAACCTGAATCTGTTGTTGATGTCATCAGTTACTTTTTTGAGGGTTTTATGGGTAAGTCTCCTGATTGAACGAGCGAGGTCCGAACTGTCCGAGATATTTTTCACCGCCTTGACTCCCTTGAACTGAAAAGCGAGCCCCCACACCCTGTTCAGGAATCTGGCGGCGCCATCCACTCCTTCAGAAGTCCATTCAAGATCACGTTCGGGTGGCGCAGCAAAAAGACAGAAAAGACGCACGGTATCGCAACCGTATTTGTCAATGAGTTCCTCGGGATCGACCACATTGCCTTTAGATTTGGACATCTTGGCGCCATCTTTAATGACCATGCCCTGGGTCA
The DNA here is from genome assembly GCA_964528855.1 of uncultured Desulfomonile sp. Lineage (GTDB taxonomy): Bacteria > Desulfobacterota > Desulfomonilia > Desulfomonilales > Desulfomonilaceae > CAITZA01. The sequence continues at coordinate 4,395 of CAZGVM010000129.1, forward strand.
GCAGGTTAAGGAAAGGCTCTCCCTGGGATTTTATTCCCAGATCCCTGAGGGCTTTAGTGAAAAAACGTGAATAAAGTAGATGCAGAATGGCGTGCTCAATTCCACCTATATATTGATCGACAGGGGCCCAGTAGCCAAGCTGTTCAGATTCAAGAATTCCCTGATCGAACCTCGGGCACGTGTAACGGTCGAAATACCACGAGGATTCAACAAATGTGTCCATTGTGTCGGTTTCCCGTTTAGCGGGTTTGCCACATTTAGGACAGTCCACATTCACCCACCAGTCCAGATCGGGTAAGGGAGACCTGCCGCTCGCGGGAAAATCAATTTCCGTTGGAAGCGTTACCGGCAGTTGATCATCCGGTGATGGAACTATTCCGCAATCCGGGCAATGAATTATTGGTATGGGGGCTCCCCAGTATCTCTGTCTGGATATTCCCCAGTCCCTAATCCTGAAATTTATCGTTAGCCCTCCCCGACCAATTTGATCGAGTTTGTGGCAAATGGCTCTTTTGGCGTTGACATTGTCCATACCATCGAATTCCTGGGAATTGACAAGGAGGCCCTCGTCAACGTAGGCCTCAGTCATTGCCCCGGCTTCAAGAACGCGATCCGGTGGTTGAATCACAACCAAGATCTCCAGGTTGTATTTTTTGGCAAATTCAAAATCTCTCTGGTCATGGGCCGGAACCGCCATAACCGCGCCAGTTCCGTAGTCGAAAAGAACAAAATTCGCGCTGTATATGGGCATTTTTCTGTCTGTGACCGGATTAATACAGTAAGCTCCCAGGAATACACCTTTTTTCTCTGCATTTTCTCCCACTCGTGTCTGCCAGTCCTGAGTCAACGCTTCATTAACAAACTTCTGGACAGCGGCCTCTTGGGAAGTTCCCCTGGATAGCTTCAGGCACAAGGGGTGTTCAGGGGCCAAACTCATGAAAGTAGCCCCGTAAATGGTGTCAGGCCTGGTTGTAAAAACTTCCACTGATTCTTCTGAGTCCTCAAGTGGGAAGAAGATACGCGCGCCTTCGCTTCGCCCAATCCAATTTCGCTGCATCGTGAGCACTTTTTCAGGCCATCCATTCAGCTCATCGCATTTATCAAGCAATTCCTGCGCATACGCCGTTATTTTGAAAAACCACCCGTCCTGTTCACGCTGAATTACATTGGTTCCGCATCTCCAACACTGCCCCTCCTCTACCTGTTCGTTGGCCAGAACCGTGGCGCAAGGCTCGCAATAATTTACGATCGATTTTTTTCTGTAAACCAGTCCCTTCTCGAGCATCCTTATAAAAAGCCACTGCTCCCACCTGTAATATTCGGGATGGCATGTGGCGATTTCTCTGCTCCAGTCGTAAGACAGGCCTATCCTCTTGAGTTGGCGCCTCATCTCTTTAATGTTGTTCATTGTCCATACGGCAGGATGTGAACCATGCTTGATGGCGGCATTTTCCGCAGGCATTCCAAAAGCGTCCCATCCCATCGGATGAAGCACGTTGAAGCCCTGCGACATTCTGAATCTGGCCACCACATCGCCGATACAGTAATTTCTGACATGGCCCATGTGGATTCGGCCAGATGGATAAGGGAACATTTCAAGCAGGTAATATTTTTTCTTGTCGTTATCGAGGGCTACTTCGAATACATTTTCTTTTTCCCAAAAAGACTGCCATTTACGCTCGATAACTTCCGGATTATATTTCGATTCCATAATTCCTCCGAAACGTACTGCATGGACAATTAAACTTTTAAACTAACACATAGAGCAGTGATCTTCAACGGCATTTGTCCTTGACTAAATCATTGAAGGCATTTTATCCTGTGCCGGGATCCCATCGATAGAAAAGACTACATCAGCGTTGATAAGTTGCCCCTGGCTTTACATGGGTTTCCCTGTTCCGGCTTGACGATACGAATTTCCCGTGGCACAAGCATCAATCCCATTGAATGAGGAAAGTACATGAGCAGAGAATTCTCAATTAGCCCTGAGGGAGAAAAATTCCCGGTCCCTGTTGAGCAGGACTTTCAGACTGAATATGAACGCCTGGAATCTTTAGTCAAACTCAATAGAGAACTGGGGCGCGAAATTGTGGTTGTTGTTGGGCTGGGTTTTGTGGGAGCGGTAATGGCGGCAGTGATAGCAGATTCGACCAACTCAACCGGAAGACCTGGAAAGTTCGTCATCGGTATGCAAAGACCCAGTCCGCGGAGTTTCTGGAAGATACCGATCATCAATCGGGGGATCACTCCGATGAAATCGGAAGATCCCGAAGTCAACGAGTTGATCGGCAGATGTGTTAATGAAAAAGGGACACTAACGGCGTCTTTTACTTATGAAGCTCTGTGTTTTGCCGATGTGGTTGTTGTTGATGTTCAGTGCGACTACATTAAAGAATCTCTGGCTGATGTTTCCACCGGCTACGTGCAACTAGACGACCTGGAAAAATCACTGGAGATTATCGGAGAAAAAATCCAGGCTGACGCTCTGGTGTTAATCGAGACTACAGTGCCTCCGGGAACCACGGAGCAGGTCGCTTATCCTCTGATCTCCAAGGCGTTCAAGGTAAGAGGCATACTGAGCGAACCGGTATTGGCTCACAGTTACGAGCGGGTCATGCCGGGCGCCAATTATGTATCGTCAGTGCGCAATTTCTGGCGAGTGTGCTCCGGCATCAACGACTATTCTCGTCAGAGGGTTTCAAAATTTCTGAGTGAAGTAATAGATACGGAAAATTTTCCGTTGACGGTTCTGGACAGGCCGATCGAATCCGAAACGGCAAAAATTGTTGAGAATAGCTATCGTGCCACGATTCTGGCTTTTTTGAATGAATGGAGTCTTTTTTCAGAACGCAACGGTGTTGATCTGATCAAGGTTATTAATGCGATCAAAGTCAGGCCTACCCATTCGAACATGATCTTTCCGGGCCCTGGAATAGGTGGATACTGCTTACCCAAGGATGGTGGACTCGGGGTATGGGCTTACAAACACCTTCTTGGTTTTCAGGACGACCTTTTCAAGATTACACCTGCCGCCATCAACATAAATGACAGCCGCGCCCTGCATGTAGCGGAGCTTGCCAGAGACGCCCTGAGAAACATGGGGCGATATATAGCCGCATCTAAAGTTACCTTATTGGGAGCTTCATACAGGGAAGACGTCGGAGACACGAGGTACAGCGGATCGGAAGTCATAGTGCGAAGGCTTGCTGAGATGGGGGCGGACATCTGTGTCCATGATCCTTACGTTGATCACTGGTGGGAATTCGAGGCTCAAGACAATTATCCAACTCCAGGCAAGAGCAAGTCCCGTTTCTTCAGGAACCAGAAACGCCTCAAGGAATTAAGGGTTGAAAACGATCTGAACGCTGCCTTGAAGGACGCTGACGTGATAATTCTGGCAGTTCCTCACAAATGTTTTAAGAGCCTTGATCCTGATCAGATGGTTCAGGCCGTTGGTAGCCCCATGGCCATCATAGACTGTTTTGGAATGCTCAACGATGACTCGATAAAACGCTATTTTGAACTTGGATGTGAGGTTAAAGGCCTTGGCCGAGGACACATAAACAGACTCAAAAAACTCTACAAAAAATGATAGTTACCGCAACACGAATCAGAACCTGCGATGGGGCCGCCTTCTTCCCGGATTTCTCAGTGTGATCTGTCACAAGTGATTGTGTCTGGTCCGAAAGGTGCCCACGCAGGCCATGAGACGGTGTTCCCCATCTGACTCACACTCCTGGAGCATGCGATTCGATCCGCCTTATAGCTCTTTAGGTTTAAGAGTCGGTTCCCTGAAAAGAGCAAGCTTTAGCCACAGAAAAGCAAATTTTAAAAGTTCCTCATCGTCATTTTTTATGGAATCCACAGTCTCCTCATCCACGTCGAATTTTTGGAGAAAAGCGCTTTTAAATATGAAATCCCTGAATTTTTCAATATTAAAGCAAGACATCATGTACATCTGGATGTGCTGGGGATTTAACGTTTCGGCGCTTCTTCTGGATTTGAGTGAAATCAGTTCCATTAGAAGGTCGTTCCAGTTGTTGTATGTTTCCATGCCCTGATCATCGAGCCAGTCAGAAACGCGCCAATTCCTGTCAAATTCAAAGCCTCTGCAATGATCTTCGCTGACTGTGAAATAAAATTCCTGGGGCGCGCCGGTCATGGGATGTTTCTTCGACGCGCGACCGAGTGGATATATCCTGCATGCGCCCGGTCGGTCTTCGTAAACGGAACAGCCGCGATCAGTCACAAAAGGGCATTTTCTGCCTTCGTTTTCAGACATTTTCAGCATCAACTCCGGAAATCCGTGCAGGGTTCTCAGCCTGATATCCGCATGCGTGTCCATAAATTGCTCGGAAGTCAGCCCTAATCTCTTTCGCAAACGTAATGTGTCATAGGGAGTCAAAGATAGCTGTAATTTTCCACAGCATTCCGTGAAGCAGGGAACATGAGGTCCGCATTCGAAACAGAATGAATCGTTTCTGGTCAATTTCTTGTCGGTTGTCATTGATGCGCCTTTATAAGAAATAGCTATTTGATTTTTAAAGGTATATGCGTTTTTATTGCCGCTCTGACCTTTCCAGATGATGAGCAAAATCCAGGAGAGTCTGAAACGTAAAACAAGCCTTTGGATCCTGTTCTCCGGAAATTCGAACAGCGCGTACTCCCGCGTTAATCGCAGCGGCAATGTCGCTGTCAGAATCACCAATCATGAATGATGATCCTAGATCAATATTCAAATCTTTTGCAGCATTCAAAATCATACCTGGTCTTGGTTTCCGGCACTGACATCCTTCATCTCTGTCATGCGGGCAATAATATAAACCGTTCAGGCTCACGCCGCGTTCAGAGAGACGCAATTTCATGTAATCATGAACACTGTCAAGCGCATTTTCATCCATCAATCCTCGGGCTATTCCTCTCTGATTGGTGACCACTACCAACAGATAGCCCAACCTCGAAAAAATTGACAGGGCAGCGCGTACGCCAGGAAGAAGATCAAACTCCTCATGATTGCGGACGTATTGATCCTCTGGCAATTTCCGGTTGATCACACCATCGCGGTCCAGAAATACGGCCCTGGTCTTTGCAGAGTCACTAGAATAAATACTCATCCGTCTTCTTCCCGTGGTCCATCGAACTAAATGGTTATCTCGAAGCGAAAATCGAAATGCCACAATAACATAAAGACACAATCAAACACCCCCAATAGGGTG
>CAZGVM010000130.1:0-9418 GCA_964528855.1 uncultured Desulfomonile sp.
AGTTCATGGTTTCACCCCTGGGATGCTCTGATTGGTTTGATAAACGCTAATTTTACTGCATAAAATATGCCGTAGCGACACATGGACGTATCAGGCACACTCTCACACTCTGTAACAAGAGCAAGAAGAAGGAGAGTGATTCTGAACGAACAGAAATTCTTTGACAATTGGAAAAAATGTTTTCAGTTGTGGAAAATAGTGGAAAAAATGGCAGATTAATATTATTTTTTGCTCAGGCCATAGGATTTTAATCGTTTACGCAGGGTAGGGCGGCTAATACCCAGCCTTCTGGCCGCTTCCGACAGATTCCAGTAGGATTCATCCATGGTCCTGATGATATATTCTTTCTGAATTTCATCCAGCCCTTTTTGATGATTCGAAGCTTTTTCATCGGCTTGAGTGACACAAAGAATCGATGAAAGGCCCTCCAGGTCAATGACAGACCCTCTGGCTTCCATGGCTGCTTTTGTCAGGACGTTTTTCAATTCTCTCACATTACCTGGCCATGAATGAGAACATAGCAAGGGAAGAGCGTTCTCTTCGATAGTTTTTATCTTGGTCCCCAGCTCTCTGTTGATTCTAAGCAGAAAAAACCTGGTTAGATCGGGAATGTCGCCCAGACGCTCGCGTAGGGGCGGGACCTTGATTTGAAGAACATTTAGCCGGAAAAGCAGATCCTGCCGAAACTGACAGCAGTTCACCAGTTCCGGAAGTTTTCTATTTGTAGCGGCAATGATGCGCGCGTTTGAATATAATGTCCGGTGTCCACCCAACCTTGTAAACTCACGTGCCTCAAGAAACCGGAGTAATTTTGCCTGCAGGGGGAGATTCAAGTCGCCAACTTCGTCGAAAAAGATCGTTCCGTCCTGAGCAAGTTCGATTCTGCCCCTCTTTATTTCGGAGGCGCCGGTGAATGCCCCTTTTTCGTAGCCGAAAAGCTCCGACTCAAACAGGTTTTCGACAAGAGTTGTGCAGTCTACGATGACAAAGGGCTCGTTCCTGGTGATAGACGATTCGTGTATTACGTGAGCGATTAGTTCCTTGCCGCTTCCGGTCTCTCCTTCAATCAGAACCGATTGTCTATGGCGCGACATCAAGCCTATGGTCTTGAACAGTGACTGTATTACCTGGCTTTTGCCAACGATAGTGTGATGGTCCATGTCCTCGTGTTCGGAGGACACAGTAGATGCCTCAATTGTCGCTTCACTGTTTTCACGCAATCCTTTGGTGATGGCCTGGTCAAGTTCATCGACATCAATTGGCTTTTGAATGAAGTCAAATGCTCCGTGACGCATGGCGTCTATCGTAGTTTCCATGTCATGAAAAGCGGTGATCATAATTATCTTGGCGTCAGAATCATGATCCAGAATCTTCTTCAATATATCCATACCTGATATATCGGGCAGCCTGATGTCCAGAATGACTAATGAAGGCCTTAACTCCACGAATTTTCTCAGCCCTTCAAATCCGGCCCCCGCCTGGAAAACCTCAAGATCTTTCTCTGCCAGAAACATCTCCAGGGTTTCACGGATAGCCGCCTCATCATCTATTACAAGAACCCTTCGCCCTGATTGCATGGAAACCTCTGGAGCACTGAATTAAAAAAATGATATGCAGCCTGTTGAGGGACATAGGAAATTAACACTTCAACGAATGGACGGCGGTAGCGTCTGTAAGATTCTTGGCGCAATCTATCATGATTAATCGAGAGTGCGCAACCTGGATTGGGATTGGGCTGTAAGGATCATGTGGCCGGCTGTTGGGGCACTAAAAACTCAGTCGGCTGTTTAACGGCTGTTCAAAAACTGAAGGCCCGCTTGCATTCAGCTTCATGCAAGTGGGCCCTCTTTTGACAAGACCTGATTGCTCAGGAAATTTTGATTAGAACTTTGGAACCGGGAACAGATAGCCGCCAAAAATGATGTAGGCCAGTATAAGTGTCCAAATGATATTCAGACTCTGGCCGGCCAGGAATCCCAATGCAGGGCGGCCGCCACCCATTGTTGAAATGTCCCGGAAGTTGGTTTCCAGACCGATCGATGTAAACGCAAGGGCGAACCACATGGTCCGGAGGCCGTTCAAAGAACTCTTTGAGGCTGAGACCATTTCCGTACTGAGGAAGAATGAGAAAAGGATTGAAACACCCATAAATCCCAGAACGAATTTTGGGAACCTGATCCAGATTTCCATCAAGCCCGGTTTTTCTCCGCCCGGAACTTCCTCGGCCTTCTTGTAGGTCCAGACCACGGCTAGAATAAAGGCCGCAAATCCTATTAAAACGTTCTGCGACATTTTGACGATGACGCCGACTTTCATGGCTGTGTCACTGATCAGCGCTCCGGCCGCAACCACCGAGCCACTTGTGTCCAGAGTCCCGCCTAGCCATGCTCCGGCAACCTCGTCGGGTATATTGAACCACTTTGCCATCAGAGGCTGCAACACGAGCATCGGAACGGCGCAGATGAGAACCAGCGATGTAGTGTAGCTAAGCTTCTTGGGGTCCCCTTTGATAGCTCCGGATGTCGCAATGGCTGCAGAAACACCACAAATTGAAACTGCGCTGGAAAGTAAAGCGGAGAATTCATCATCGACTTTCAGTTTCTTGCATATCCAGTAAGTCGCATACCAGATAACACTGACTACCAGAACGCCCTGGATCATACCGAGAGCCCCAGCCTCCATAATTTCTCCAAAAAGAATGTTCGCTCCCAGAATGACCAGACCCGTCTTGATGTAGAACTCTGTCCTCACTGCAGGCTGAAGCCACCTCGGCACTCCTATCACGTTGCTGATGAACAGCCCTATCATAAGACACCATAATACGTATTCAAGGCCAAAGTACCTTATGGTTTGATTCCCGGCGAGGAACTGAGAGAGCCACGCAAGAATGAAAACAATAGGAAATCCTATTGCAAACGTTGCTACATTCACAGACATCAGAGCCAGAGCGAGGCAACTCAGAAACAGCATCCCTAATGCAAGGTAAAGCGTCCTGGTAAGATTGTCCTGGGCAAAAACCTTGCCGATCATATTTGAAGCGCTACCATCTATTTCCTTGCCCAAGGCTCCGGCCTTCTTCTTCAGGGATGAGTCTTTTACACCTTTAGCGGCTTCCTGAAATTTCTTCGCTGCATCCGAAACTGTCTTGCGATCACCCTTTTCTATGGCGGCCTTCAGTGCCATAGCCTGCGTCTGAAGACCCGATTCCCCTTTGTCTGTCGCTGCCTTTGCTATCGAGTCCAAGCCCGGAAGCGCCTCAGTTGTAAAGGATTTGAATTCAGAGTCCGTAGTCCACCTGAAACCCGGAACTTTAATGGTCAGACCACCGAGGACCAGGGCAATAATTAACAAACCTAACCAAACAGCCAGCCAATCCTCCGTGCGGATCAAGGCCGACCACTGAGATTGCTTTTCCGACATTTGTTGACCTCCTTGCTATATATTGTTGTTTGAATTCTTAAAATACTTTCATATCAGGACATAGTGAGAACGACTTCATGCCCCATAGCTTGAATAAAAAAAATAGAAAACTCAAGATATTTTTTTCGAGATATTTTTTTCGAGATGTTAATTTTCATAAAGATTGTAGCAATGACTACAGGCATGTGGGGGGAGGGGCAGTTTGGTGGAGGATATAACACTGATTGAATTGGTCAATAATGATATGGCGTCGTGAATGAAACGGTATTTTTTCCGGCTCTTAAAAGCGTTTCGGAAGGACACATATTCGCTGGATTCCAGTATTTGACGGAAGTCGGATGTATTGAGATCGCCTAACCTGCAGGTCGGGGTTTGAATTTTCCGGCCGCGAAAGTATCTCTGATTCATGTATGCCAGGCTAATACACGGACTCACAAAACCTGTTGCTGAAATAAACAATGTTCTCAGGGGATCTTGTTCACAGATTGCATTCTGACCCTGGGCAACCTCGTAGATTCTAAATTTGAGATGAGCCGCTGAGGCTTTTTGTCTGGATTCATCCAGAACCTTTTGAAATCTTTCCTTGAGATTTGTTAAATGATCAATTTCAAAAATTCTCTTGTCGTAATGGTCTGCGCTGACTAACACATCGATCTGTTTGGCGACAACAAAATCAGCGCCAAAACGCACTGCCATGTCAATCAAGGCGGGCAGTTCGAAATAGTTTTCCTGCATCATGACAAAAAAGATCATCAATGAAGGTCCGCCATTTTTCCCGGAACTCCTGAGACTCTTGATATATTCGAGATTTTCTTTGATTTTAGACAGGGAAGCCCCGACCCTGATTTTTTTGTAGGTTTCCTCCGTTGCGGCGTCTATTGAGAAAGCCACCCAGTCCAGACCTGCCTCCAGCAGCTCATCCATTCGACCTGGTGTCAGAAGCGCACCGTTTGTGCTGAATCCGACCCGGCAGTCCCAAGCTTTGCAACGTCTCACCATTTCTGCCAGGTTTTCGTTCATCAGCGGCTCTCCCGATCCTGTCAGATCGACTTCATCGGTATGAACAAAATACCTTGAAATTCTCTCAAAAAGATCCGGGTCCATGTCCCGTCCCGACGGGTGTATTTCCTTCCAGGGACACATGACGCACTTCAGGTTACACCTGGTCGTAGGCTCTATCTGAAAAAGACGAAACCTTCTTTTAAACATTACCGGATTCCTTCTGACTTCATTCTAGCGGATGGAAACCGAAAAAACCGTCTTGATGAAACCAGTTTCAGGCAGTCTCTCTGAACAGTTTTCTGATCGTTTCAAACAGCAGGGACTTTGAGATGGGTTTGGAGACATAAGCGTCCATTCCTGCCTTGAGGCAAATTTCTTCATCCTTCTTGAAGGCATGAGCGGTCATGGCAATTATCGGGATGTGTTTTCCAGTAAATTGTTCATATTTCCTGATGGCCCTCGTGGCATCCAGTCCATCCATTTCCGGCATCTGCACGTCCATCAATATAAGGTCGAAATCTCCCGATTTATGTTTCTGCACACCTTCCAGACCGTTGTTGGCAACAACTACGGAGTGCCCCCTTTTTTTCAAGAGCAGTAGAGCAAGTTTCTGATTGACTACATTATCTTCAACCAGCAGAATTTTGAGCGGTTGCTGATAATCATCAGCTTCTTGCGAGACATTTGTCGATTTATCATCGGGTCTTGAAACTGAGTGGATTGAAGCGATGGTTCGGAGCAGATCAGCGTGATTCAGTGGCTTGCATAAACAGGCGTCAACCTCCAACTCGGAAAACTTGTCACAGCTATCCTGCGGATTCATGGACGACATGACGATTATTTTCAAATGGGCATGTTGAGGGTTGCTACGAATCAGTCTTGTCAACTCGAAACCGTCAATTTCCGGCATCATGACGTCAATCAGGGCTATTTTCAAACCAGATCCGTCCTGACCCCCAGAATCGAGAAGTTCCAGGGCTTTACTGGCCGATTCCGCCATCACTGGTTTCATCCCATGTTTTTCGAGAGTTTTCTTCAAAATCTTGCGGTTGACTTCATTGTCATCGACCACAAGGACTCCCAGTCCTTTAATCGACTGTAAATCTCTTTCATCTTCCGGTTCAGTAGTGACATCTTTTTTGCCAAGCCTACAGGTGAAACTGAACGCGCTGCCTTTCCCCGGTTCACTCTCCAGCCGCATTTTCCCATACATCATTTCAACAAGCTGGGAGGTGATCGCCAGCCCCAGACCGGTTCCACCGTACTTTCTGGTGGTCGATGAATCCGCCTGAGTGAAGGGATTAAATATAAGCTCCTGCTTCTCTTCCGGTATTCCGACACCTGTGTCACTAACAGTGAATTGAAGCTCTACTTCATTGTTGAATTGAGACAGCAGATCGACGCGAACCTCTATTTTGCCCTTGTCCGTAAACTTTATGGCATTGCCAACCAGATTTACCATGATCTGTCTCAGTCGTCCCAAATCGCCTGACACAATTTCAGGAACATCTTCAGCGATATTCAGGACAATTTTCAGGTTCTTTTCGTGAGCTCGAACGGCCAGAGATTTAAGTATTTCGTCAACCCTGTTACGGATTCGGAAATCGCTGTAATCAAGGTCCAGTTTGCCAGCCTCAATTCTTGAAAAATCCAGAATGTCATTAATGAGTGAAAGCAGAGCCTCAGCAGAATAATTCACGAGATTCAGACTGTCTCTTTGTTCCCGAGTCAGATCGCTGTCAAGGACAACTCGCGTCATACCCAGTATCCCATTCATCGGGGTGCGTATTTCATGACTCATTACTGCGAGGAACTCGCTTTTTGCCCGGTTAGCCCTTTCAGCCTCCTCGCGAGCGCTGACAAGTTCTTCCTCGGCGGTCTTTCTAAGCCTTTCATTTTTGTAAGCCTGTATTATACCTGCCGAAGTCGTCAGAAAAGGCTGGAGAAAATCCACGGCGGTTTGATCAAATCCCCCTGGACGATTTGCAATCCCGATCATTCCAACAAATTCATTCGCAGCGTGGAACGGCAGTCCCAAGAAAGATAGCAGCGCAGGATGCCCCTGCGGAAGACCACCTCTTCTGGGGTCATTCGTGGGATCATTTGATATCACCGGTTTTTCGGACGTAATCACGGCGCCGAGAAGATTGTTCAGGTTACGGAATTCCAGCCCGGCTTGCCTTTGTTCATCAAAAAAGTCCCTTGTGGCCTCATTCCATGCCAAATTGGTAATCGCCAGAGTCCTGAGATATGGTTTGCCGTGCTCATCTCTCATAATCTCTGCAATAAAACCGTATTCAGCTTTAGTGAGATCGAGCAGTGCCTCCAGCAATCCCTCAAAAAGTTCTCTGGGGTTGGCCTCCAGGAAATAATTGCTCTGGGCCACGGTCAATGTGCGGAGAAGATTGTTGCTTGATCTCAGTTCCCGAGTTAGTTTGTCGGCCATCTGCATGGCGTTGAACCTGTTGTTGAGCAAAGACATAAGTAATCCTGACAGGAGAAGGCTGATTATGAATCCGCTGGTCAGAGTCATCCAGACCTTCGCATAATCTGTCAACAAAGACTGCCTACCAAGATATGTAAAATTAAGAGTCCAGGGGCGCCCATTAAAATTCACCTGCTTCTGTTCTGTGAACTTGCCGTGTAGAGGAATATCGCTGTCTTTTGTGGCCTGACTGTCGTAAAGAAGTGATTCCCGGGAGATATTAGTCCCGTCGTATACTTGCAGGCCAATTCTTAAACCTTCCGGAGAATCCCATCCACCGAGGATTCCACGCATCAGGTCGTTCATGCGATAGGGGCTGTAAACCCATCCTATCAAGGCTGCTCGCCGCTGTTCCACAGTGTCTGTCGGCATGTCTTTCCGGTAAACAGGGACATACATCAAGGTGCCCGCTTGCACATCCTCATCCGTTTCCTGTACTAGTTTTACTTTGCCGGAAAGCGCCGCTTCGTTCTTGTCCCGTGCCCTCTCCATTGCAGCCCTGCGCACCGGCTCGGAAAACATGTCATAACCGAATGCCCTAAGGTTTCGGTCTGAGAATGGTTCCAGATAGATGATCGAAGAATAGGCTCCACGTTCCCCTTCTGGTCTAACACTGTAATTTGGGAACCCCTGGTTACGGATGTTCTTTATTTGTTCTTCAAGCTCTTCAGGTGGGATCCATTGCGAAAAACCGACTCCCTGTATGCCCGGGAGAATGGATTCTACTTTCGTTCGCTGCAGAAATGTCTTCCACTCTTTCCTGTCAACCTCCTCAGATGCGTCAAATAGCGCTGCTCCACTTAGAAGTATTTGTTCATGCGCTTTTAGCCTGTCTTCTATCTTTACCCGGATCTCATTGCAGGCGAAGAGAAACTCCCGCTGCAACATAGCGTCAACATCAGATTTCATGTAAATTGAAGCGGACACGGTTAGCAAGACGCAAGCCATCAGAATCAGCCATGCCGGCCAGGTTATTCGCCGCAACAGTCGCTGACCGTCGATAGACTCTTCGGAACGACTCTGTTTCAAACTACCTCTTTCAGAAAGTAATGTCTCTGACATGAATCTTGTCCAGTAATAAGGCAGGGCCGAATCCCGACCGGGCGTACTGCTTCCCTGTAATGGCCCATGGTTACCTTCTCGGGAAAGTGGGCTAAACCTGCAAATGACCGTTCGGAAAGCTGGCGTCAATGACCAAAGGTTGAAATCCCGTAAATGTCATCTTGGAACATCCTGAAAATTTCTTGGCAAATGTTGGGTTGTCGCCAACCCAAGAACTGTGAGCTGGTTTAGGTCTTTGAGGAAAGGTTCAGGAGCACAACCCCGGTTATAATCATCAGCAGGGCTATGACCTTGAGCAAGGATAGCGGCTCATGAAACCAGAGCATCCCGATGAATGCGATTATGGTCGTCCCAAGCGCCATCCAGACCGCATAGGCGATGCTCACGTCAATAGTTTTCAGAGCGAATGTGGATGCGGTGAAGGAAAATCCATAAAACACAAACACGAGTATCGTTGGCCATAGCTGTGTGAAGCCCTGCGATAACTTCATGCAAGTGGTTCCGGAGACTTCCATGATAATTGCAAATAACAGGAGTAACCAGGCGCTCATGGCTAGAAACTCGCTCCTTAAACTGCGACTTTATTGTATTCATCATTTCATACATTTGCCGCCTGGTCAAATTATGAATCTGTAGATATGAATCTGGAGACTGTGAATCTGGAGACTTCGGCCAGGACGACTGATACAACCCCGGCTTATCTGACAAGGTGAAACAGTCTTGCAAGCTGCGCATGATAAACGGTGGCCCTGACGAATGTCGGAATGAGCATGAAAACCATTCCACCGATGAAAAACGAAAATGTAACATTTTTCCAGGTCAACCATCCGAGTCTCGCCCACCTCACCAGGAAATAGGTTCCTCCGGGTATGTAAACAAGTGTCGCCGTAACTACCCCAGGGGAATATTCTCCTCCGAGGATGGTAGATGAAATATGTATGAAGGAATTGGTCAAGATCCACATGGCGGCGGCCATTCCTGTCCAGAGATATTTCGTCTGATCACGGGAATACAGGTAACAGGCCAGCAAAACAAACACAAAAAACCCAAAATTACCCAACAGATTTTGAGTCCAGTCGAATCCGCCAAAATATCGATCTCCCCATTCGACAAATCCAAAGGAAAACTCCTCTACCATGTGAACTGCATAAAACAGACAAATCAGGAAAATAGAACCGGCCTTTTCATCTGTCCTGGTTTCGGGCTTCATGACTGTAGCTTCCGTTTTTGTTGCAGACAAATCTGTCGCCAGATTCAACAGGACAATTAACAGCCTGTTCCAGGGGATTCAGGCGCCTCAAGCGATGGCGCCGGCGTAATGCTATCGGGAGACAGACTCAAGCCATATCCTGATGGATTATGGAAGGAGAGCCAACCCTTGCGGACAGCCGCCTCGTCCAGGGTCAATACGTAAGTGAACATCGCTATAAGCATAAGTATTACTGCAAT
>CAZGVM010000131.1:0-9384 GCA_964528855.1 uncultured Desulfomonile sp.
GCTCGGATGTATCAGTGAGTTCCGGGCAATAAACGAATCGGTTGGCGAATCGCCGAATTGGCCTGACAAAACGTCCTGCACAGCCTGCAAGTATCCTGAAGGACTACCCAGATCATTCCAGTATCCGTCAACTCGATATCCGAGTATACGTCGGCCGTCTTTCAAAGCCCTCTTATATGCCTGGGAAATTATTTCCCGGAAGACCCCTGGCTCAATGTAATCGAATATTTCCGGCTCAATAATGTGAATGCCGGTAAAGACATAGGTTTCGGGTGTTTGAACAGCGGAATCGGGGTTTTCATGGAAACTCGCTATATTGGAATCGTAGTCCATTCTGAGCGGTGTAAATCTGAAGGGAGGATTTTGAGGCGTGAGCAATAATGTGGCAAGCGGCCTGTTCTTTTTGTGAAAGTTGATTGCCTGATCGATGCGGAAATCGAACAGGATGTCGCCGTTAACCATCAAAAAAGTATCTGACTGGAAGAATGACTGGTTGGCCTTAAGCCCTCCGCCTGTTCCAAGGATTTGCGGTTCATGTGAGAAACTCACGTCCACATTTGTAACGCGCTGCCTGTCAAAGAGTTCCAAGATTGAATCTGGCAGCCAACTGAGATTCAGCCTGAACGAGGAAATCCCCTGTGCGTTCAAATGATTGAGAGTTCGCAGTATCAAGGGCTTTCCACAAACCGGAATAGCCGGTTTGGCTCTCTCCTGAGTGAGGGGTCTGAGTCTGGTTCCCAGACCGGCAGACAACATCATGGCCTTCATGAAAAGGATCTGTCAGTAGAAAAACGGCTCCTGACTGCGTGTCTTTCAAAGGCCAAGTCTATGAGCCGGTCTATCAGGGATTTATAGCTTAATCCTGAAGCTTCCCAAAGCTTTGGATACATGCTGATGGAGGTAAATCCAGGTAAGGTATTAATCTCGTTGATCACTATCTGGTCAGTAGAATCCAGAAACATGTCAACTCTGGCGAGGCCTGATCCATCAACGGCCTTGAATGCAGCCAATGCGACCTTTTTCGCTCTTTCCGCCGTTGGCGCAGGCAAAACGGCAGGGATTATCAGTTCGGCAGTATCCTCCAGATATTTTTCCTGGTAGTCATAAAAAACCGAATGGGACACAACTTCTCCAGGAACGCTGGCTTGCGGTTCATCATTTCCCAGAACGCCGACTTCCAGCTCTCTGCCGACAATGGCGTCTTCCACGAGTATCTTCCTGTCGTATGAGACGGCAAGCTCTATTGCACGTTCAAATTCATCGGGTCTTGTAACGCGGCTAATACCGACGGAAGATCCCAAATTGGCCGGTTTTATAAAGAGCGGGCAGTCCCTTCGTTTCATGCGCTCGATAATGTTTCCCGGATCGTTGTTCCATTCGGAGTTGAGAAACCAGAAAAAAGGTCCTACTTTTATGCCTGCGTCTCTAAAAGCGGCCTTCATGATGACCTTGTCCATTCCGACCGACGAAGCTAGAGTTCCACAGCCCACATATGGCAAAACCGCCAGGTCCATCAATCCCTGTAATGTCCCGTCTTCACCGTACATTCCATGCAACGCCGGGAAAAACACATCAGCGTGCAGGGGAGTGAGAAAGCCCTCCGGAGATATCTTAAGAAGTCCCTGATGACAAGGATCGGGAGAAAAGATGAGTCTGGCCGTTTTTTCAAAGTTAGCCGGATCAGTAAAAGATTCAACCTTGGAAGGTGCCTGATACCACTCGCCCTGTTTGGTAATGTAAACCGGTATCACGACATACTTCTTTCTGTCTATAGCCTCAAAAACGGACCGTGCTGACCTCAAAGACACTTCGTGTTCCGGTGAACGTCCACCGTAGATCAGGGCGACAGTGAGCAGGTTGTCGGACATGTGGCCTCCGAAAGGAAAGATCGTCAACGGCTCCTTATCACAAAGATGTTGCATTAGAAACCTTTTTCGAAATCTTAACGCTTTAGAAATATGAATGGAGTGTCAAGTTGCATCTGAAAGTGGAATTTGTCTATAATTCATTTCGACAGATTCATGGATGGCTATGTTCTCTTATGGTATTTGCTGGGTCAGGCAAAGAGGGTTAATCAATGTCTCTCAAAGTTCGGTCAAAAATATGGGTCCAAAACGATGAAGGGAGCCTGGTTATTGGCACAGGAAGGCTTCGCATCCTGGAGGCCATTCAGGAACTCGGATCTATGAACAAAGCGGCTCAGAAACTTAAACAGCCTTTCAGGGCCGTTTGGGGTAAGATAAAAGCCACTGAGCAACGATGCGGTTTCAAATTGGTTGAAACCACCTCAGAAGGCTCAAAACTTACCAGGGAAGGTCTGGAATTGCTGTGGGCGTACACCAGGCTCAGGAACCGTTGCGAAAAATATGTTGATATCCAGTTCAGGGAATTGTTTGAAGAAATAGAAAAATTTAAATGATCAAGAGTCAATAATCCTGGAGCGGACATGCAAGAATTCGCCGACACACAGAATGGGGAGCGCATTGACCGGTATTCTTCGGGTTCCGAGAAACTGGTCGTCGAAATAGAGGGTTACCGCTTCAGCAACGGGATACTGTATGGCAAGTCCATACCTGTTGCCCGTGAGCTTCCTTACACTCTGTTTGTTAATGACAAGGAAATATTGTCCATATCGACCCTCCCGACGAACCTGAAAGAATTGTTCGTAGGATTTCTGATAGCAGAGGGAGTGCTGGTTCATAAATCAGAACTGAGCGAAATTCACATTGATGATCCCGGCCGCTTGGTCCGCATTTATATAGATGCGCCAGACGAGCGGTTGAACATTGTCCAGAAAAAGGGGATGTTGACTTCCGGTTGCGCCGGCGGAATGGTTTTCTCAGTTCAGTCAGGACTCAGGCAAGGTTATAAACAGAGTCGTTCAGCTCAGATAAGGGTGTCTTCGGTTCTGGCAAGAATGAAAGAACTGGACACTTTTGTGGGGATCTACAGCGTCACCAAAGGCGTACATGCTGCATCGGTGGCTGACAATGAGTCTACGATAATGATACAGGAGGATTTGGGGCGGCACAACGCAGTGGACAAAATCGCAGGTTGGTGCTTTCTGAACAATCTTTCCAACACTGATAAAATGGTGTTAACTACTGGTCGGATAACATCAGAGGTTCTCATCAAGGCTTCCAGGAGTTCATTCCCAATCATAATTTCCAGGTCCAGCGCTTCTTCAATGGCGGTGAACATGGCTCAACAATCAGGCATTGACGTTATCACCTATGTTCGAGCGGGACGATTCAACTATTTCTCAAATGGAGGAGTGGAATTGATAAATGACATGGAAAAGAGCGATCCGCAGAAAAGCGATGGGTTTGCCTCTCGTTGAACATGAATGGGCGCGCCACCGTTGACTAAAACTGTAATGGCTCAATCAGCGTCTGAATGCCGACGCTCTCTCGTTTGTATGAAACACGTAGGATCTTCCGCCAGGTAGTCTCCGCCAGACAAAGCCATGGCCCGGCCTCTGCATCCGCCGCAAACACTGCTGTAAAGGCAATTCCCGCATTTTCCTTTCATGAGGTTTTCCCTGTTTCTCAATTCGTTCATGACTGACGAATTTCTCCAGATGTCTATGAATCTCTGTTTCTGAACGTTGCCGGAATGGCGCAGGAAACTCCTCCGTAAAATGCGGATCGCCTGGATATCATTTTTCTAGGAATGACTCCGGCCCCTCCGGCAAACCTACTTGGAACGCCGGACCAGGCAATCGTGTCCTCACGGTAGTCAAAACATTCACCCAACAGATGTGTTGCGGCCATAACCGACATTACGGCAGTGGCGCCCAATAGCCATAAATACCAGTCAAAATGTCCCGTTTCATGATATGCTATCATGGCCCCCAAAGTGTAGGGGAATACCCCCACCGTATGAAAAGCAGGACGAAACGCAGTTATCCAAGCCCTCACCCTTACTCGGGAATCAAACTGATTGACCGCCTCCATGAACGATTCCTCCAGTTCTGAGTTGATTTTACGGACATGACCAAGTGGTCATTGTGTGGGCTTATTAAGAGCGGTCTTTCGACCGCTCTGGTGTAACTTGTCCTGATTCTGCTGATACCTGAGCTTATTAAACGGCTTCGGCCAGATCAGCCTCAAGTTTTTCAACCTTCACTGCGCACACTTTATATTCCGGGATCTTGCATATAGGGTCGAGCGCTGTGTTAGTAAGTTCGTTGGCATTTGCCTCCATGAAATGAAAACTCATGAAAATTGTGCCCGGCTCAACAGAGTCCGTAATGAATGCCCGGGTAACGACATCACCTCGACGCGAACTGACTCTGCATTCCTCCAGGTTTTTGATTCCTAAAGTCCTGGCGTCGTAAGGATGAATTTCGAAGTGTCCTTCTGGCATTTCATTATGGAGTGTAGGTGAGTTTCTGGTCATGGTGCCGGTATGGTAATGGGGGAAATAACGTCCCGTAGTCAGTAAAACGGGGTAGTCTTCATCGGCCAGTTCATCAGGAGGTCGGTATTCAATTGCGTGGAAAAGACCTTTTCCCCGTGTGAAGCGCTCTGTATGCAGAATCGGGGTACCAGGATGATCCTTGTTCGGACATGGCCAGGGAATACCCTCTGATTCGATGCGTTCGTAAGTCAGACCAGCGTAGCTCGGAGTTACCTGTCTGATCTCATTAAAGATTTCTTCGGCTGATTCGTATGACATCGGCAATCCGAACCGCGTGGACAGATCGCAAATAATCCGCCAATCCGTCCTTGACTCACCAACCGGTTCGACCGCTTTACGAACACGCATGACCTTTCTTTCGGTGTTGGTGAAGGTCCCATTTTTTTCTGCAAAGGAGACTCCCGGGAATACAACATGAGCCAGCTTTGCAGTGTCGGTGAGGAATATGTCGATAACCGCCAGGAATTCGGCTTCCTGTAGGGCGTGTTTGACATGTCGGGCGTCCGGGTCGCTTCCAACAGGATTCTCGCCAAGAATTACCATACCCTTTATCGAGCCATCCTCCAGACCGTGCATCATCTCCATGATTGTAAAACCTAGTTTCTGGGACAGGGAGGCTTGCCATGCGTCCTCAAACTTCTTCCTGTTGTTATCGTCGGTGACCGCCTGATAGGCCGTGTAGACATTGGGTAATCCGCCCATATCGCAGGCGCCCTGAACATTATTTTGTCCTCTTAACGGATTGACACCGGTAGAAGGTCGCCCTATCTGTCCTGTGAGCATGGCAAGGTTGGCCAAACTCTTCACATTGTCAACCCCGTGAGAATGCTGAGTAATCCCCATAGCATACAGGATAGTTGACTTTTCGGATTTAGCAAACGTCTCGGCAATATTCACAATGTCCTCAACGCTTACCCCGGTGATTTCGCTCGCCCTCTCAGGCGGATACTCCTTTAGAAGTTCTTCAAGTTTTTCAAAACCTTCAGTTCTTTCCTCTATAAAAGCCGTATTATGCAAGCCCCTGGACAGGATAACATTCATTATGCCGTTCAGGAGGGCTACGTCCGTTCCCAGTTTCTGTTTTATGTTGATGTCGGCTATTGAACTTACCTGGATTCTTCGCGGATCGGCCACAATCAGTTTTGATCCCTTGGCCTTGGCCTTAAAAACCCTGCTGGCAATCAACGGGTGTGCTACCGATGTGTTTGACCCTATGATGAAAATACAATCCGCGTCTTCTATCTCAGGAATGGAATTCGTCATGGCTCCACTACCGAAAGCGGCGGCAAGACCTGCCACCGTCGAGGAGTGTCAGAGACGCGCGCAATGATCAATGTTGTTTGTACCGAACCCAACCCTGCAAAACTTCTGGAAAACATAATTGTCTTCATTCGTGCATTTTGCAGATGTGAGGAAAGCCAGGGCGTCCCCACCGTGAGTGTCCTTGATTTCCTTGAGGCGGTTGGCGGCATAATTGAGAGCCTCATCCCAGTCAGCTTCTACAAGCTCTCCATCTTTTCTGATCATTGGTTTTGTAAGTCTTTTTGGGCTGTGGACAAACTCATGCGCGTTCCAACCCTTGATGCAAAGTTTTCCTAGATTCATGACATTAGTCTTGGAAGGTATTGTGGAAACCAGCTTGCCGTCAAGAGTTTCGAGAAGGAACTCACATCCACATCCACAATAAGGGCACGTGGTTCGGACAAAATTTAGGTCCATTTACTTCTCCTGATTTAGAGAAACAGCCGGATCAAACAAGTGCATCCAGACTGACATTGCTGCAGCAGTCTCTCGTAGTCCCTGAATTAACAAATTTGAATTTATTTTGCTGTGAACGATTCATTATCGTCATTTTTCGCCTGTAATTTAACACCGAAATCGCTCTCAATCAAGTTCGATTAACAACCATGATCCGACTGTGAACCCCAGATCAGGGAAACTTGTCCAAAACTCGATCTCAACTGACAAAAGTTTACAATATAAGTCACAAGCCTGTGATTAAAAATCACTATCGCTACTTGAAAGATTCCCCGGAAAAACTGCGTAAAAAAAAACCAGGTCAAACGAGGACCTGGTCTACTCAGGAGGTAACGAAGCATTCTTTGAATCTGCTGCTGAAGCTATGCTTCATGTATTGAAGACAACATACCAAAGTATAACGATATTGTCAAGAAGATAAGCCTTTAACCGGATTGATCGGGGAAGGATGTGTGCGGGCCGAGATCACTTAATCCCCGGCCCTGGATAAGTTTATTTTTTGTGTGAGGCCCTGGTGAGTTGACTGGCTGACCTGAATGCGAAAAGCCATCCGAGGGTAGCCAGGTTAAGGAAGAGGCCTCCCATCTCAAAAATCTGAGTGAGTCCTGAATCCATAAATCCAGCATCTGCGAGGCGTAGAATTCGAAACAATATCACTTGTGTATCTGCCAGGAGAAAAACAAGCGCCGGGACGAGCGCCCATCCTTTTTCATTCCAGAATCCAAAGCCGAGTATTAGCGAGGGAATGAAAGCGACGGAGAAATAAACTATTTCAAATATTACAGCAGCGTCATACGGGCCCGGATCGGATCCGATCATGAACAGGAAACAGATGTAGAGAAAGCCCTTGAGATAAAACCAAAGACCGGCAAACCAGTAAGCCAGCGGAAAATCAAGGTCAAATCTCCTCTCTGGAAAGAGGCTGAGGCGGTTGAGGATATTATTCGGGCTCATATTGTGATCCATTCTTTCCGTAAAGTGGGAAACTGGCGCACATTTCCAATACCTGGTTTTTGATACGCTCAAGTTTGACTTCATCATCCCTGAAGGCCAGGGCGTTGTCGATCAGGCCCGCAATCACCTTCATTTCCGCAGGTCCCATGTTTCGAGTGGTTACAGCAGGTGTCCCAATTCTTATGCCGGACGCTCTTCCTGGAGGTAATGGGTCGAAAGGTATGGAATTCTTGTTCACAGTAATTCCGGCTTTCTCGAGAATATCCTGGGCTTGCGCTCCTGTTACGCCCTTTTTAGTCAGGTCTACGAGCACCAGATGGTTATCTGTGCCACCGGAGACTATGGTAAAGCCCTTATTCATCAATTCACCCGCGAGGGTTTTCGCATTCTCGAGAATTCTGGCCTGATAGATCTTGAATTCATTGGACGCCGCTTCCTTGAAGGCTACGGCTTTTGCAGCGATTACGTGCATTAGCGGTCCGCCCTGCATGCCCGGGAATATGCATGAATCCAGAGACGCTGCGTATTGTTGCTTGCACATGACAATGCCGCCTCGAGGCCCACGAAGAGTCTTGTGAGTTGTGGTAGTCACGAAATCGGCGTACGGAGCGGGCGAAGGGTGTAGCCCCGTGACAACGAGCCCGGCAATGTGAGCAATGTCAGCCAGAAGGACCGCCCCAACCTCGCCGGCGATTTGTCCGAATATGTCATAGTGAATGGTACGAGGATATGCGCTTGCTCCCACTATGATCATCTTTGGTCGATGCTTGATGGCAAGCTCCCTGACCTCGTTGTAGTCAATGTGTTGATCCGAGCGCCGGACAGAATATGGAATGACATTGTATATCTTACCAGAAAAGTTTTTCGGATGTCCCATGGACAGGTGTCCGCCGTGGGCCAGGTCCATGCCCATGTAGCTATCTCCCGGCTGCATCACTGTAAAGTAAACGGCCATATTTGCCTGTGTGCCAGAGTGAGGCTGAACATTGGCGTGTTCCGCATTAAACAGGGATTTGGCTCTGTTGCGAGCGATTTCCTCAACTACGTCAACATTCACACATCCGCCGTAATATCTTTTACCTGGATAACCTTCGGCATATTTATTGGTAAGGATACTCCCCTGAGCTTCCATTACCGCCCTGGATGTAAAATTCTCCGAGGCAATGAGTTCCAGCCGGTTTTCCTGCCTAGCCCTCTCTTGTTTGATTAATCCGTAAATTTCTGGGTCGGTGACCTGCAACGGGCTCATGTTGATCCTTTATTCATCTTGCCGGGTAAGACGTAAAATATCCTGAAATGGCATTCTTAAATTGCTGCCAAGAATGACGGGGGAAAATATGCTTATGAAAGCTCATCGATGAGGTTGACACGCTTGAAGTGGCGATCTCCCTCGAAATTTGAGTCCAACCAGGCAGCGACGATAGACAGCGCCAACTCGCTTCCCAAGACTCTACTACCAAGGCACAAAACATTAGAGTTGTTGTGCGCCCGGCTCATTCTCGCGTGGTACTCGTTGGCGCACAGCGCCGCCCTGATACCTTTGTAACGATTGGCGGACATGCTCATACCGATGCCTGTTCCACAAACAAGGATGCCGAGAGGGACATCACCTCTGATTATTAAGTCACAAACATCATGAGCAAAACGGGGGTAGTCGCATGAGGCGGAGGACTTACAGCCTACGTCCACCATGTCGAATCCTCGCATACCCAAATAGTCCATAACAATCAATTTCAGGTCATAACCGGCGTGATCTGAGCCAACAGCGATTTTCATAATATTTAGACCCCTTTAAAGACCAGGGCCGCATTCTGGCCCCCAAAAGCGAAGCTGTTGGACATGGCGCAATCAACCTGTTTGTGGATTGCAACATGTGGCGTGTAATCCAGGTCACACTCAGGATCGGGGTTGTCAAGATTTATTGTGGGGGGCACGGTGTTGTTTCGTATCGCCATGATACTGAAGATGGCCTCAACCGCTCCCGCCGCTCCTATCATGTGGCCGGTCATCGATTTAGTAGAACTGATGGACACCTCTTTGGACATGGTTCCAAAAAGTCTTTTTATGGCCAGGCTTTCAATTTTATCGTTCAATTCAGTAGATGTGCCATGAGCGTTAATGTACTGTACCTCTTCGGGAGTAACTCCGGCCTCCTCCATTGCAATTTTCATGGCGTTAAACGCGCCAGACCCTTCAGGGTCCGGCATCACAATGTGATAGGCGTCTCCTGTGGCCCCGTAGCCTGCCATT
>CAZGVM010000132.1:0-9376 GCA_964528855.1 uncultured Desulfomonile sp.
AATGTAAAAATTACCGAGCGAACACCCAAGGCAATAGCTTCAGCGAACCAGACTCCTTCAGGCGAAACCTCCAACGAGCTTGGGCTCGAGATAGAAAAAGTGCCTTCCTCTATGGCCGGTAAACTGGAACTAAAAGAGGGCGAAGGCATTCTTGTCAAGGAACTGAACGCTGACGGCGCCGGAGCAAAAATAGGCCTTAAAGCCGGTGACGTAATTCTGGAAGTGGACGGAACCGCCGTCAATGACATAACTGCATTCAACAAAGCCGTTGGCGCAGCAAAAAATAATAAACTCATCAGACTCAAAGTCCAGAGAAACAACGCCAAGATTTTTCTTGCCGGATCTCTAGGCTAATAAGTAAAAGCTTGATCCTTTCCATAGGGGATCAGGCTTTACCTCCCCCCTCCCAACCTTACCTCTCAGATGTTGGCATAAAAATAAGCCTCTGAATAATATGATCTCTAAAGTTACCATTCGTTTTCCGCGGACTTGACAAAACAAGAATATAGGTTTAATGAAACCTAATTTTGTAAGGATGTGTAGCTCATTTGAGTTTATGAATATATTGCAATAACATAGTGTCAGCGTAATTCTTATTATTAACCCAAAAATGACAGGTCGATGCGTCCGGCTACACTGACATTCTATAAATGGTAGGCGAACCGGAATGTTGTTATAGTTCTGTTTTTGAATTGTTTTAGCCGCCAAAATTCGCTTGCAGCGGTTAGTTTTGTTGGAGGCTTCATTATTTTAGGTGTCGTTGGGAGGTTTTTGGAATCATGGAACCTTGTCCCGTGCTCGTAAAAGGCAACCGTGAATCAGACAGACCTTACAGAAAAGTGGACTGTGACCATTATGGAGATTGTCTCAACACAGCCCTCAAGAGTAGATGGTCGGATTTCTCCTGCAATGAGTGTAGCGCATACTGTCGTACGAGATTCATAGAACAGGCTACCGGTTCTGATGATTACTGGTAAACGTCCGATTGATCAGTTGTAAATATTTTGATATATTGTGTCGGATTATTGACCCGTTGGACCTGTCAGACGTGATTTGGCGCCTGTAAGATCTCCCTAACGGGTCTGAAATTATTTAGAGCGCTTGATTCAGCGCATGGAGGATTTATGGGAACGGCGCCGGCAAAGAGACTTTCCGAACTTGGCTATGATGAGAATCAGCTTGGATTTGGCAGGATATTTTCGGACCATATATTGACGATAAGATATTCATCGGCTGACGGCGGGTGGCAGGCCCCCGAGATCAAGCCCATGGAGAATGTTGTCCTTCATCCAGCGGCGATGATATTCCATTATGGACAGCAGGTTTTCGAGGGTTTAAAGGCCTTTGCCGGACAGAATGGCGAGGACATTTTTCTTTTTCGTCCGGACATGAACATAGCCCGTTTTAACAGATCATGCGCCAGGCTTTGCATTCCTGCCATTGATCCCAAATTGTTCATGGACAGGATGTCCGAACTGATCAGGCTTGACCGTGACTGGATACCCCGGACTCCGGGCACCTCTCTGTATATTCGCCCGACAGTCATAGCTACAGACGCGTTTATAGGAGTTCGTCCTTCAAGCTCCTACCTTTTCTACATAATACTATCACCTGTTGGGGCTTATTACCCCGAAGGCTTTGAACCGGTCAAGATTATGGTTACCGACAAATACGTTCGCGCTGCGGTCGGCGGAGTAGGTGAGGCCAAGACGGCAGCCAATTACGCCGCTTCGCTGCTGGCTGCGGAAGAAGCGCATGCGGCCGGTTTTACCCAGGTGCTCTGGTTGAATGCCGTGGATATGTCTTCTATCGAAGAAGTCGGCACGATGAATATCTTCTTCAAGATAAAAGGTGAAATTGTTACCCCGGCCCTGAATGGGACAATCCTTCCGGGAGTGACCAGAGATTCCGTTGTGGCCCTGTCCAAAGACATGGGGATGAAGGTTTCCGAGAGAAACATCACTATTGAGGAGTTGGTAGCCGCTGCTGGGACCGGCGCTTTGGAGGAAGTCTTCGGATCGGGAACTGCAGCCGTTATATCTCCGGTGAGTCATTTCAGTTACAGGGATAAAGACTACATGGTGGCCGACGGTAAGACAGGCCCCACGGCTCAGAAGTTGTTCGATGAGATTACAGGCATGCAACTAGGTCTCAGACCGGACAAACACGGTTGGGTTGTAAACATAGGAAAATAGACAACATGGTGTTTTTGTGAAGCGCTTTGTCTTAAAAAGGACAGTCATCCAGTGAGATAAGGCGCCCTGAGATGGGCGCCTTATTTTCGCTCTAGCCTCGAGGATGGTACCTGGAATGTATCTGTTTGAGTCTTTTCTTTGCCACATGTGTGTAAATTTCCGTCGTTGAGATATCGGCGTGTCCGAGCATGGCCTGAACCGATCGAAGGTCCGCGTCATTCTGAACCATGTGGGTTGCGAAAGAGTGCCGCAGTGTGTGGGGTGAGATTTCTTTAAATATGCCGGCGACGATGGCATTCTTCTTGATAATCTTCCAGAAAGCCTGCCTGGTCATGGGTTTGCCTCTGCGCGTCACAAAGATCGCTTCACTTTTCCTGCCCCTCATAAGCGCCGGACGCACGACATCCAGATAATTGAGGACGGCTTTTGCCGCTGGAGACCCTAGCGGTGTCACACGTTCCTTCGATCCTTTACCCAGTACCGTCACGCAACCCAACTCAAGATCCACACGATAGATTTCAAGATTGACCAGTTCTGATACTCGCAAACCTGTCGCATAAAGAAGCTCAAGCATGGTTGCGTCACGCTTGCCCTCAAATGTTGTCTGGTCCACCGAATTCAAGAGCCTCTCGACCTCTTCGGTCTCAAGGTATTGAGGAATCTTTCTGGCCAGTTTGGGAGAATCGATGTGTTCCGTGGGATTACCCTGAACCTGGTAGGTTTCCATAAGATATTTAAAAAATGTCCTGACACACGAAATCTTCCGCGCAGTGGTTCTGGGCGCGTAGCCTTTTCGGTAAAGCGTCTCCAGATAGGATAGAATGTCTTCCCTGCTGATTTGGGAGACGACACTCTTGTCGTTCTTTTTTAGATAGGCAAAAAACCATTTGAGGTCAGACCGATATGACTCAACGGAAAGATGGGCCAAGCCTCTTTCCACTATCAGATAGTCAAGAAATCCTTCCAGAACCAGGTCAAGATCGGCAACTCTAACTACCTCCATTACCGGCCTCAATCAATTTAAGGTGATCATGGATTTGCTGCCTTACATCATCGAGTTTTTCAAAGTCCGCAATTTTCTCGCCGTTTGAATCGACTGCGTAAAAAATGTCCGCAGCCTGATCCACTTCCGTTGATATTTTTGCAAGAGACAGTGAGAGCCCGAGTTCGCTAATTTTACGGGTTATATCGTATAAAAGACCTGGACGGTCATGAGCGTAGACCTCGATGATGGTCGCCCAATCGGATGTTGAATTGTCTATTTCAACTTTCATGGGAAATCTGGGACTGTAGGCCGGCTGAAACACGCCCCTGGATTGACGCCTGATCTCCACGAGCCTGTCCACGTCTTCCTCTCCGGTTATTACCTTCATGAAGTCACTCTTGAAATGCGCCCACCTTTCAGGATCGTCCAGAT
Organism: uncultured Desulfomonile sp.; assembly: GCA_964528855.1. GTDB lineage: Bacteria > Desulfobacterota > Desulfomonilia > Desulfomonilales > Desulfomonilaceae > CAITZA01. Next base: position 3,613 of record CAZGVM010000132.1, read on the forward strand.
GCCCTTCCGGGATATCATTCACGTGAAAGGTGGCGACTACTACATCTCCTATGGAATGAGTCCATGCGCTAAGGATGTTTATCCGATTTGCGGATAATGTTCCTGCGATTTTATAAAAAAGGCCCTGTCTGTCCTTGATTATCAAGGTTATAGAGCTATAACCTGGTTTCTTGTGATCGATTTTCGTGGCTATCATGTAGTCTTCCGCAAAAGCGCCGGAGGCAGTTGACCTTAGGTGTTTCTGGATTTCCACGAAGTGATCGGCAATGACGCCGGGATAATAGTCCAGGAGATAACGAGCGCCTGCCTGGTCCAGAAAAACTTCCAGGTAAGGGTCCCGATATTCCGCTGGCACGAGTTCCTTTATTACCGATTTGATCTCCTTAATCCAGTCAGAGAGGCTCTCACCATCCGAGCCTTCTCCCTCCATCACGTCCAGAGTCCTGTAATAAAGCTCTTCCAGGAGCATCCCTTTCCACGAGTTTAGCGCTGTTGGCCCGACAGCCTTGAGATCCGCATGAGTCAGGAGCATGAGCAGGTCCAGCCTGTTACGGTCCATTACGTTCTCTGCAAAACGATGAATAAGGTTTTCATCATGGAGATCCTTCTTGAAAGCCAGGTGAGTCATGGCCAGATGATTGCGTATCAGGAAAAGGACATCCGAAATCTCATCCTGTGGAAGACCTAATCGTTGCAGAATAGGCCTGGAGGTTTGTTCCCCCCTTATTTCATGTCCGGGACCCAGGCCCTTTGATATGTCATGAAAGAGTCCCGCAAGATACAAGACTTCAGGCTTTTTGAGTCTCGAGAAAATCTGGCGCAAAAAGAGATCATCGTTACTGCTGTTGTTGATCCCAAGGGACTGCAGATTTTCCAGAACGGCTATGGTGTGGAGGTCCACGGTATACTGGTGATAAATATCATGCTGCGGTAAAAAACGTATTCGGGCAAACTCCGGAACAAACAGTTCCAGGAATCCGACTTTCATCATGCTGTTCAAAGCTGTGGCCACGTAACCCCCGGTCCGGAACATATCAAGAAACAAAGAATTTACCCCCGGATTTGACCTCATTTCCTCGTCTACTGTTGATAGCATGGAGCGTATGAGATCGACCAGACGTATGTCCAGGTCGCATCCTGTCTGGGCAATTTTTGTGAAGGCCACCATGATATCACTCGGGCTATCTCCGAATTTGTCGGGAATCAGGTGATGAATGCCTCCTGATCCCACATAGAAAGAATCCCCTATGTGAAGTCGCTTGATCGAGGACGCCAGTTTTGGACGAAGGAACAGTCGAGCCCTGGCCAGCAAAAAAAAAAAAAAAAAGTCCATGGTGGACGCATGTCTATAATAGTCTCGCATGAAACTCTCAACCCCGCGGCGCACGGCCGAGTCACTATAACCGATCTGTGCGGCTATTGTGGCCTGGCTGTCAAATTTTAACCGGTCATCGCGACGACCCTCAAGGAAATGAAGTCTGGACCTTATTTCAGACAAAAAAGTTAGGCCGGCCCGGATTTCCGCTATTGACTTCTCGCCGCATAAACCCGCTGCCGGAAGGTCATCCAGGCTCTTGCAGCCGAATATCATTTTGGCCAGCCACGTCAGCAACTGAATGTACCTCAACGAACCAGGACCCTCTTTAAGGTGAGGTTCCAGCATATATATGGTGTGGCCGAATCTCTCCGAAGACTTTCTTATTTCTCCCTCGATCCTGAGGTAAAGATCGAGCGGGTCAGTTTCCGATATCAGCGCCGCTCTTTCAATCAGCATTTTTCTGAATATGTTGATGTCACCCCAAACAAGACGAATGTCCATCAGCGATGTGAGAACCGCCAGATCCTTGTTAGCCTCCTGTTTACACTCGTCGATGGTCCTCACCGAATGTCCCAACTCGACCCTGGCATCCCACAGCAGATATAATATGCTTCTGATTCCACGGTATATCCCCTCAGGAGCGTCATCAGGCCTCAAGAACAGAAGATCAATGTCCGAATATGGACTCATCTCCTCACGGCCGTAGCCGCCCATTCCGATTAGCGCTATGCTGTCTTTCCAATAACCCAGAAAATGATCACATATCTGGGTTAACACCAGGTCATAAGCTGAACTTATATGAAAAGTCCCGGGGCTTTTATGGCCTGCCTCACGATACTCGGCAAGACCATCCCTGATTTTCTGCAGTTGCCCGGCGCGGTCCGTAGTCGAGAATATAAACCTCATCGGAGTATTACCCCATAAAATCAATTACTTTTTGTCCAATTCAAAACACGTCCGAATAAATCATGTTAGCATCTATTTTCAGGTTGATCCAGAAAACGTGAATCACAAAAACGTGTCCTGTTAAAAGTGCTATATTAAAATTCAATATAAAGCAATATGTTAAAAGAAATATATAAAGTGCAATGATATTAATAGTTAATAAATGTTTGGCGTTGACATGCCATAACCCCTATGTTATTATACATTTGTTCCAATGATGTTTTAAAAGCTTAGCTATTTTAAGTCGTTACGGATTCGTGAGAGTCATTTTGGTCTTGCGGATCTCAGGGGACAGGCTTGGCTGATGCTATCCAGCCGTCGCAAGCAGGGTGGATTTTCCTGGGGATTAGCTTGTTTGGGCGGACTCTGAGTTTTGAAGGAATGGTATGTTTATCAGAAGATCATCAATTGCTGCATTTTTCATTTGGCTCATTTCTTGTGTTCCTGTTACGGCTTTTGAACTTCAGCCGGTGGATCAGTGGTTGGACACGGCGTCAGACCTGGCTTCGAAGCTTTGGACTCCGCAGGCGCGTTATGAACTCGGTTTAAAGAAATATTTCAACAGCTTCACTTCGTATCAATTCCCCAATCCCTTTAACCAGGCTCAAGATCCGCTTAGCCGACTGGAATTCCCTATAGACCAGTGGTTTTTTGGGACCAGGTTCACGTACCATGCTCCTCATTGGAGCGCTTACTGCGATGGTTATGGCAATATCAACCGTGACTCCGGTCTTCTGATGCAGGACAGTGATTGGGAGGATGAACAGAATCCATTTCAAAAGTCTGTATTTAGTGAATCAAAATGCCGTCTTAACTCTGGTTGGCTGATGGATTTTGGGCTGAATCTTCATCCGGACTGGGCAATATTCAGGGATATTAGCCCAATTATCGGTATGCGCTACCAATATTTCCATTTTACGACTCATGATGGTTACCAGGTTGGTTTGGACGGTCACAGTGTGGACTTACCGGGAGACGGTATTGATTTCAAACAGACCTTCTACCAGTGGTATTTGGGTGGGCTGGTTTCCACGAGTGTGAATACGTCCGGAATCTGGCGTTCTCTTCCGACAGCTACTCTTAGACTTCAGGCGGATTATGCCCTGGCGAGTGCAAAGAATGAGGATCTGCATCTCTTGAGAAGAGGCGAGAGAATCACCCGAGACAACACTGACGGGCATTGTTGGCATTTGAACGCGGCAATGGCGGTTGATATGCGGTATAACATGAAAGCCCGGCTTGATGTGGACTTACAGCGAATCATTACCCACGGAGATCATGAGCTTTCGAACAGTTTCTATGATATCTATTTTTCCTTTTCAGGAGCCAAGGTGTGGTCTGACATGTTTTCCCTGACAGGGTTGATTGAGTTCAGCTTCTGAAAGTTTCCATTCACCCGGCTGATCGAACATTACCCCGACATTTCTTTCTTTTCACTCTCTGATCAGCGCTGAAGACCAAAGCGATTGCAATGTTTAATATTGCTGGACACTTCACAGATTAAGGGGTAGGCCCCGCATCGCGGTTCCCTACGCCTGAGTCTTCATTTGACTGCAATTCGTATGGAGGACAGATGAAGTGGGGTTTTTACAATAAGCGCCTCTACATGAGAGGGGACGATATCGGAGACAGGATTGCACGTCCGTTCCATGCCTTCGTATCGATCGAAGCCGCCGGCGGGATCATGATGATTATTATGACTTTGGCGGCCATGATCCTGAGTAATACAGCCCTTAATGAACTCTATTCAAAAATCTTGCATACCGATCTTTCGGTTGGAGTTGGATCGGCCATTTTTTCAAGGTCCATCCATTTCTGGATAAATGACTGCCTCATGGCGTGTTTTTTCCTGGTTGTCGGACTGGAGATCAAGCGAGAAGCGCTTGTTGGGGAACTGGCCTCATTAAGACAGGCAGTTCTTCCGGCGGCAGGCGCCCTTGGAGGAGTTGTTGTCCCGGCCCTGATATACTGGATACTGAACAATGGATCACCCTCCGAATCAGTTTGGGGCATTCCTATGGCTACAGATATTGCCTTTGTTCTTGGCGCTCTGACCATGCTGGGATCTCGGGTTCCGTCATCGTTGGCTATTTTTCTGGTGAGCCTGGCGATTGTGGACGACCTGGTGGCCGTCATCGTCATAGCATTATTCTATAGTCAGTCGATCAGCCTGTTTTATTTGGAGCTTGCAGCTGTGGTTGTAGGTGTACTCATAGTTATGAACATCCTGGGCACGAGGCATCCAGCGCCATACATTATGGTAGGGATGGTCCTTTGGGCGTTTGTCTACGCCTCAGGCGTTCATGCCACTGTTGCGGGTGTCATTGTGGCCATGACCATTCCAGCAAGGTCGGTCAGGGACACCAAAGGGTTTGCTGATGAGGCGGAGAGTCTGTTGAGGGAATTCAAGGATCAACGCTCCAAGGACTATTTAATACACCTGAAAGAAGAAAACCAGTCAGTCATACGTCAACTCGAAAACATGTTCAGGCAGATCGAGCCTCCACTTCAGAGGCTGGAATACGTGCTTCACCCATGGGTGATCTTCGGAATCATGCCGATCTTTGCTCTTGCAAATGCAGGAGTTGGGCTTAATTCCACCCTGCTATCGAACGCGGCGACTTCAAACCAGTCGATGGGTATCATTCTGGGGCTATTCATTGGCAAGCAGGTAGGAATATTTTCAGCCACCTGCTTGGCCGTCAAGATGGGTGTTGCCTCATTGCCCGAGTCCGTCACCATGAAACACGTCTACGGAGGCGCAGTCCTGTGCGGCATCGGATTCACCATGTCCCTGTTTATTGCAGAGCTTTCCTTCATTCAACAGCCGGCCATGCTGGAGGAGGCAAAGGTGTCCATTCTAGCAGGTTCGCTGTTATCAGGAATTGCCGGGGCCGCTATACTTTATTTCGTCGGCGCCGATGAACCAGATGACGGATGACAGTGAAGATGTATTAAACGAGAGAGTGGAAACCGATGGAGGGGAAAAAACTAGAAATATACTCCGACATCCATGCCAAGTATACTCCAGGAGAATTCACCTTGCCAGTCCGAAGTAGTAGAGCCTGGAGGTATATTTCCGGTGCCACTAATTGTGAGATATTGATTCTCAAGTTTCAGTCGCGCCGATAGATCAAATCGATAAATCTGAGGTCTGAAGGCCAGGGCAAACCCCCAGTTGGTCCATTTTGAACCACCGAAAGGCATGTAATAATGGGCCTCAAGGTGTAAAGGAAAGTTCCATATTTCCGGAGGAGTGTATCTGACATAAACACCGATGTTAGACGGTGCGCTGCCGGAGAAGTCAGTGTAAAGACTGTCAGCGCCGCCCCTTGCAACAGAAGGATCATTGAAAACAAATTTAGGCTCGTTAAAATAGAAGTTGGCGGCAAGGCCCGCAGCTAACCATCCATTATGCACGATATCAACGTCACCGCCCAATATAAGGCCGGAAAAGAACACTCCGTCATCGGTGGATCTTCGGCTGTAAGTGTCAAAAAA
>CAZGVM010000133.1:0-9325 GCA_964528855.1 uncultured Desulfomonile sp.
ACCAGGTATTGACCATCTTGAGATGGATTTGGTGAACCAACCTACAGTCATCAAGCAGGACTCGGACGAACTGGGACAGGTGATAATGAATCTGGCCATGAATGCTTCGGAAGCCATTGTAAACGGAGGACAACTCCGCATTTCAACCACCAAGGCCATACTGGGGGAAGATTTCTGCAAGGACCATTTCGGAGTAAGTCCTGGGCCCCATATATTGCTTACTCTCACTGATACTGGTCGTGGCATGGAGGAGATGACTCTCTCAAGAATATTTGACCCATTTTTTAGTACGAAGGAGCGAGGGAACATCAAAGGGATGGGACTCGGGTTGTCGGTGGCAAGAGGCATAGTCCAACAGCGCGGTGGGTTTATCACCGTCGAAAGTGAGTTGGGGAAAGGGAGCACATTCAGTGTTTATTTTCCTGAGATCCAAACCCCAGCAGCGCCTAGCATGCCAGAGACCGCAAAGTGCCAGGTGTCGCGTGGAACAACGGTTCTGATTGTCGAAGATTCTGTGCTTGTTAGTGGATTGGAGGAAACCGCCCTCAATGCTGCGAGCTACAGAACTATCATAGCCGCTAATGGGAAAGAGGCGGTGAATATTTACAGGGATAGGCATCACGAAATAGGTCTGGTCATAATGGACATAATCATGCCTGAAATGAACGGGCGAGATTGCCTGATGGAATTATTGAAGATCAATCCTTTGGTGAAGGTAATTGTGTTGAGTGGATATGACCCAAAAGCTGAACTGAGTCTGGAGGTCAAACCACATGTCATAAGCTTCATACCCAAGCCATGCAAAATGAGCCGGCTTGTTGAGGTGGTCCAGTTAGTTATGGAGGGTTGAAGCGGCCATTCGGACTCCGTTTCTTATTTGAGCGGCATGGCATAAAGGTTGACAAAAATAGCCGAGAGTGTCGAAAATACGCAATGACAGTCCGAACAACGATACCGTCTCAGTAACCAGGTCTGGGCGGCCGATATTACGTAGATACCTATGGACTGGGCAAGCCGTAAAATACTATCATGAAGCCTATCCAACACCCAGGATGTCGGATTCTGTGTTGATGGGCTGGAAGAAGCGATTTCAAGCAGTTAGCCGATATTGATCATTTTATTTGACCACTCACTCCACCCTTTAGTATTTTCGACTATATCCATTTAAAAATACAAAATAATTTTAGCCATGATACACTCAGCGCCATAAGCAGCGCTAGCTTGATAGAATCCCTGAGAGGGAGAGAAAATCAATGGATACGGCCAATCACAATATTTCGGAAATTCCAGGTTCTGCTGTTAAAAAAACGACTATTTTTAAGTACCTGACCAGGGCCATCTTCTTGTGCGCCATCCCTGCTGTCCTGGTGAGCCTCCTGCTGATGTTCAACCACATACGTCAGATCAATGACGAACAGTACCGTGCGGATCATCTTCTGGTCCAAGACATTTCTAATAGGATCGATGGTGAAATTAGCGCCCACATCAAAGCCCTTGAGGTATTGGCCGGATCACCATTATTGGACAGCCCACCTAGGTTGATTGAATTCTACAGGGAGATGCAGACCTTCCTTTCGGTGTATTGCAGCCATGTAATCCTTGCAGACCTCTCACGTCAAATGCTTCTGAACACCAGGGTTCCGTTGGGAGAGCCACTCCCACGATTGCCAACGCCTGTGAAATCAGATGGTCGAGTCGGATTGAAACTTGCAGTGGAAACCGGCAAGCCTGTCGTTGGAGACATCGTTTTTGGTCCTGTTGCCAAAGAACCTCTGCTGAACTTAACAGTGCCTGTGAAACGTGGAGAAGCGTTCGTTTACGGGCTGATTAACACATTTGAAGTGGGGAGGCTTGAAAAATTTATTTCCTCTCTAAATCTACCTAAAGGATATACAGTAACGCTTAGGGACGGCAGTGGCTATGAATTGGCTATGAATCAATCGGAGCGAGGCGGTACCACTGACAGCGTACAATATGTAGTGAAGTCAGATCTCACATCATGGTCAATTTTGCTTTCTGCGCCCACCTCCTTCCATTACGTAAGTCTGTCACAGACTGTAGAGATCCTGATGATCATCTTCGCGGTCGGTCTAATTGCCACCCTACTGGGCGCCAGGAGCATTGCTCGAAAGATGTCTCAATCGGTAATCAGCCTTACCGGCATGGATGTCAAACCTTCCTCCGGAACCGAGTTCCATGAGGTAGAGATCGCCAGATCTAGATTGCTTCAGGCTAACATAGCCAGGGAATCTTTGCTCTCGAAACTTAGTCAAAGAGAGGAAGAACTCCGGATCTTCATAGAACACGCTCCCTGCGCCTTGGCTATGTTTGACGACCAGATGAGATACATTGCTGCCAGTAGTCGATGGCGAAAGGAGTACAACCTTGGAGACAGGGAGATTGTCTCCTTGTCACATTACGATATTTCCCCTGAAACCACTGGCCGCTGGAAGGAATTCCATCGTAAAGGATTGGCGGGAGAGATTATCAGGGAGGATGAAGATCGCCTTGAACGCACGGACGGCTCGGTCCAATGGCTGCGCTGGGAGATCAGGCCGTGGCCTCTGCCAGACAAGACTGTAGGAGGGATTGTAATCTTCTCCGAGGATATCACCGACTATAAACTGGCTGCAGAAGCATCCAGAAACAATGAACAGCGCCTGACATTGGCTATGGAGGCTGCTCATTCCGGCTATTGGGAGTGGAACACAATCAACAACAAAATCTATTGGTCTGATGAATTGTGGTCCCTTTACGGTCTGGAGCCACATTGTTGCGACCAGACCTACGAAACCTGGATTAGCGCTGTCCATCCCGACGATAGAGACAGGCTACAAAAGCAAATCATGGAAGCCGTAAATAACTCCACAGACCTTAATACGGAATGGCGTGTAAATGATGTGTCCGGTCGTTTCAGATACCTGATGTCTCGTGCGAGGCCCGCTGTTGATGAACAAGGTCAACTTTCGGGATACCGTGGGATTGTCATCGATATCACAGACAGGAAGATGATCGAGGATGAACTGTTCCTGCACAGGAACAATCTTGAAAAAATGGTGGAGGAGAGGACAGCCGAAGTCAGAGAGATCCAGGTGTTGTTGCAGACTATCATCGACTATCTCCCCATGGCAGTAACTTATCTGGATGCAGAGGGAAGATTCATCTTTAGCAATAAGACCTTTCGGAGATGGTGGGTCAAAAGTCCGGAACAGATTTCTGGCAAGCCTGCGGTTGAGGTTCTCGGAGAAGACTCAACACACGCCCTTGATCAGATAGCCCGTGCGGAGGCAGGCCATGAACAGTCAGAGCAAATCGTTCACACTTTCCGTGACGGCGTGACCAGGAATTTGTGGACACTGATCGTGCCCGATGGAAATCCTGACGGAACGCTTAAAGGTATAATCAGAATAGCAACCGACATCACTCAGATCAAGAAAAGCCAGGCCGCTCTTGAAGAGAGTGAAGCCCGTCTGAGAAGCTACTTTGATGCGCCTCTGATTGGAGTTTCTGTCAATTCCGTGGAAAAGGGCTGGGTGGAGGTAAACGAGTTCCTATGTAAAATGTTGGGCTATTCCCGTCAGGAATTGATGGGAATGACTTGGGCCGAGTTGACCCATCCGGACGACATTGATGCCGATGTCAATCAATTCCGACGGTTGTTGGCTGGAGAAATAGACACCTATTTCATGGAGAAGCGCTATGTTAGAAAGAATGGAGACTCTATCTGGACTAATCTTTCGGTGGGTTGCGTTCGTAATCCAGATGGATCATTAAGATATACCATAGCTTTCATACAGGACATATCGGAACGAAAGCGTCTGCAGAAAGCCTTGGAGGATAACATAGTCTTCCTGGAAACTTTGTTGGAAGCAATCCCGAACCCGGTCTGGTTCAAGAATGCTGAAGGCACATTCATCGGATGTAATAGGGCGTTTCAAGATTTTGTAGGTCTGTCCAGAGATCAGATAGTCTGGAAGACGACATATGATGTTTCACCGAAAGACATCGCAGATCAATGCTCCCAAAAAGATGAGGAACTGTGGGCCAATCCCGGCATCCTGGTTTATGAATCTGTTTTAAATCACTGTGATGGCACATTGCATCCGGCAATCTTTTCTAAGGCCACATTTGTGGATTCGGCAGGTAAAATGGCAGGCCAAGTAGGCGTCATTCAGGATATATCGGAAAGGGTCAAAGCAGAACAAGAAAAAGAAGGTCTCCTGAATGAGCTTTTCGAAGCTAAAAAACAGGCTTCCCTTGGAACACTCGTAGGCGGCATAGCCCATGATTTCAACAATATGCTGCAAATTGTCATCGGCTACGGCGAAATATTGATGGATGACATCAAAGCAGGAAGGGCTGACACTAAGAGTCTTACTGCCATTTTGCAGACTGCTGAGACAGCATCCGACCTGGTAAGAAAGTTTATGGCTCTGGGTCAACAGTCCATGGTTAGTCCAAAGCCCACAGATCTCAATAACAAAATCAAGGAACTGGAAGCCCTGATTTTACACTTACCAGGTATTGACCATCTTGAGATGGATTTGGTGAACCAACCTACAGTCATCAAGCAGGACTCGGACGAACTGGGACAGGTGATAATGAATCTGGCCATGAATGCTTCGGAAGCCATTGTAAACGGAGGACAACTCCGCATTTCAACCACCAAGGCCATACTGGGGGAAGATTTCTGCAAGGACCATTTCGGAGTAAGTCCTGGGCCCCATATATTGCTTACTCTCACTGATACTGGTCGTGGCATGGAGGAGATGACTCTCTCAAGAATATTTGACCCATTTTTTAGTACGAAGGAGCGAGGGAACATCAAAGGGATGGGACTCGGGTTGTCGGTGGCAAGAGGCATAGTCCAACAGCGCGGTGGGTTTATCACCGTCGAAAGTGAGTTGGGGAAAGGGAGCACATTCAGTGTTTATTTTCCTGAGATCCAAACCCCAGCAGCGCCTAGCATGCCAGAGACCGCAAAGTGCCAGGTGTCGCGTGGAACAACGGTTCTGATTGTCGAAGATTCTGTGCTTGTTAGTGGATTGGAGGAAACCGCCCTCAATGCTGCGAGCTACAGAACTATCATAGCCGCTAATGGGAAAGAGGCGGTGAATATTTACAGGGATAGGCATCACGAAATAGGTCTGGTCATAATGGACATAATCATGCCTGAAATGAACGGGCGAGATTGCCTGATGGAATTATTGAAGATCAATCCTTTGGTGAAGGTAATTGTGTTGAGTGGATATGACCCAAAAGCTGAACTGAGTCTGGAGGTCAAACCACATGTCATAAGCTTCATACCCAAGCCATGCAAAATGAGCCGGCTTGTTGAGGTGGTCCAGTTAGTTATGGAGGGTTGAAGCGGCCATTCGGACTCCGTTTCTTATTTGAGCGGCATGGCATAAAGGTTGGCAAAAATAGCCGAGAGTGTCGAAAATACGCAATGACAGTCCGACAAGAATCGATTAGGTCTTTCCAAACATGAAAAACAAGCAAGGATCCAAAATATTATTAGTGGACGACCAACTCCATACCCTTATTGGCGTATCACGAATCCTCAGTGGCGCCGGATACCAGACATTAGAAGCCCGTAACGGCGAAGAGTGCTTGAGGATCGCTAAGGACCAGAAACCTGATTTGATTCTTCTGGACGTAGTGTTGCCCGACATCGACGGCATGGAAGTTTGTAGGCGAATCAAAGCCGACCCTGACACCACAGAGATCTTCGTGGTCCTGCATTCCGCCATTCATGTGGAATCGGACAGTCAGTCCGAGGGATTGGAGCATGGAGCGGACGGTTACATTGTTAAGCCAATTCCGAATCGTGAAATGCTTGCTCGAGTAGAGTCCATGTTGCGGCTCAAATATACCGAAAAGCGATTGCGTGAGAGTGAAGAACGGTTCCGTAAAATGTTCGAAAAACACGACGCAATAATGCTCCTGATCGACCCTGTTACCTGTACAATCCTTGATGCCAATAAGGCTGCGGAACAGTTCTACGGTTACCCCAGGTCTCAATTACGCTCTATGCCCATTCAGGGGATAAATATCTCCCCTTTGGAGCAGATAGAGAATGAATTCAATTCGGCCATGGAAGAAAGTCGCAACTTCTTTGTGTCTTCCCACCGATTCGCCGATGGCCGAGTTAGAATAGTGGAAGTCCGATCATCCCCAATTGAACTCGACGGGGAGATTATCCTCTTTTCAATTATTCAGGACATTACCGACCGCAAATGCCTGGAACAAGAACTTAGACAGAGCGAGGCAGAAAAGTTCAGGACAGTAGCGAACTTTACCTATGATTGGGAATACTGGCTTGCTCCGGAAGGCCACCTGATCTGGATGTCTCCATCTTGTGAAAGGATAACCGGCTATCGCCCGGACGAATTCATCAATAACCCGGCTCTTCTTGAAGAAATAGTTTACCCAGATGACAAATCTCTTCTCGAAAATGTGGCAACCTCATTAGATATTCCTGTCCCTCACGAAATTGACTTTCGCATATTCACATTTTCGGGGGAGATTCGTTGGATTGCTCAAGTTTGCCTACCGGTTTTTAACCTAGAAGGAAAATATTTGGGGTTACGGGTGAGCAACCGGGACATTTCAGACCGAAAACTGGCGGAACAAGAGCTTGCGCAAAGCGAGACCAAATACAGGCGTATTATCGAGACGGCTAACGAAGGCTTTTGGACCATGGACGGACAATATGCTACCACTACGGTGAATAAAAAGATGGCCGACATGATTGGTTACGCTGTTGAAGAAATGATTGGAAAAAAAGTCGAACATTTTATGTTCGATGAAGATCTTGAAGATCATAAGGAGAAAATGGCTGGACGGCGTCAGGGGCAAACTGGTTTCTACGAAAGACGATTCCGACGGAAAGACGGAACCGTACTCTGGGCGCTGGTATCAGCCACGGCCATTATTGGTAAGGATGGAGCATTTAACGGATCATTCGCGATGTTTACTGATATTTCGAGTCGCAAGTTGGCAGAAGAGCGTCTTAACAAAATCCAGCTTGAACTGAAGGTATCCAGAGACAATTATAGGGATTTATATTTTTTTGCCCCGGTTGGATATTTTACCCTCACGGAGAAAGGGATTATTACCGAAGTCAACCTTGCAGGTTCTTCCCTCCTCGGCATGACCCGCTCAAAAATAGTTGGGCAAGATTTTGAAAGTTTTGTGGCTCCAGAGGATCAAACTTCATGGAGAAACCATCTTGTTGAGGCACGCATCGACATGGTGACACACGCTCAGGAATTTTGGCTCAAGAGCGAAGGCGGCAGAAATCTCTATGTCAATCTGGAAAGTCTCCGGATGCTCATTCCCCACCAGCCTCCAGGAAAAGGCAAGGATGATTGTGTGATCCGCGTGGCGGTTACAAACATCACAGATCGTAAACTGGCGGAGGAGGCGCTACGGTCAAGTGAGGTGAGGTTTCGCAATCTTTTTGAAACTTCTGACGATGGCATATTTCTCTCAGATGGTCTCTCGTTCATTGAATGTAATACTAAGGGGCTGGAGATATTCGGTTGTCAGGACAGAGGCGATATAGTTGGTCATACACCAATGGAATTCTCGCCTGATAAGCAACCTGATGGTCGTCCCTCAATGGAAAAGATGCGTGATCACATTTTGGCCGCCGTTAACTTGGCGCCGCAGACATTCTACTGGCGGCATTGCCGTAAAGATGGTTCACCCTTTGAGGCAGAGGTGTCCTTAAATGCTCTTTTACTTGAAGGTAGGGTTCATCTCCAATGCAAGGTAAGAGATATTACTGAACGCAAGCATTCGGAGGAGAAGGAGAAACGGCTCATTACAGCCATTGAACAAGCCGCTGAGGGTGTTGTCATAACTGACCCCGATGGAATAATTCAATACGTCAATTCGGCCGAAGAGTCGATCAGTGGATATGGCATGAGTGAATTGCTCGGTGTAAGAGCAGACATTTTTAAAAGTGACAAACATACCGAAGATTTTTATACGAACTTGTGGTCAACCATAAAAGCCGGCAAAGTATGGAAAGGACGGTTTGTCAACAGGAAGAAGAACGGAACCCAATATTGTGAAGATGCTACCATAACCCCAGTATACGATGAATCAGGCAACTTGATGAGCTTCGTGTCTGTGAAACAGGATGTGACCAAACTGCTTGAACTCCAGCAACAAATTTTCGACGCCCAGAAAGTGGAAGCCATAGGAGCATTTGCAGGAGGTTTCGCTCATGACTTCGGCAACAAGCTCCAGGTTATTGATGGTTATCTGGATTTTGTTCTCTTGAACACAGGACTGCCAGAGTCAGTAAAGTCGGATCTGAGAATGATTAGAAAAGCAGTTGACAGCAGCACTGAACTAATTAAGAGTATGATGGCGTTTAGTAGGAAATCTACCGTTTATCCGCAATCCCTACAACTCAATGAGATTATTTCTAATCTCAGTTCCATGCTTGTCGCTGCTTTGCCTAAGACGATTAACATTGAACTAGCTCTGCTTGATGAACTCTGGATGATAAATGCCGTATTTTCTCAAATTGACCAGATATTGATGAACCTTGCCTTAAACGCTAGGGACGCCATGCCAGATGGGGGTAAACTGACCATAAAGACTGATAACACCTTTCTAGATGAGGAATTCTGCAGTATCTACCCCACCATAAAGCCAGGCAGGTATGTTCTGCTCTCTGTTGAGGACTCAGGACGGGGCATGGACAAGGACACAATAGAGCACATCTTCGAGCCTTTCTTCACAACCAAGGAAGATGGCCAAGGAACCGGACTTGGGTTAGCAGTTGTTCATGAAATTGTAAGAAAATGTGGCGGTATGATCACTTGTGATAGCGAACCATCTGCAGGAACGACATTTAAGATATATTTTCCAGCATCATCCATTATAGAAGAATAGCGGTTGTCACCTAGAAATGGCCTTAGATCGGGTCAGTCGTAATTACCTCTCTCAACGAAGGTGTAAATTTTTACCCATTGTATCCAGAACAAAAATGATTCGAGTAATTTCTCCGTTGTTCATTACTGGAGATCCGGCTTTAGGCTCAGTGATGTCAGAGGATGAAGTGTCTTATCTCAGTCAGGATATGAAAAACGCTAAGATATCTAGAATTGAAGGCGTTGGGCATCTGTTACATCTGCAGGATCTCGGTCAGAAGCCAGTCATGGACGAAGCGATGAGTTTTCTCGCTGACTGTGGAAAAGTATGCCGGCGCTTGGATCAGGCAGTTGTCCAAGAGAGAATGCGAGCGGCTGTTGAATCCCAAATTAAATTGACAGGTTTTCGCTGATTATTTGGGACAGCCATT
>CAZGVM010000134.1:0-9277 GCA_964528855.1 uncultured Desulfomonile sp.
ATCCGACAAATGATCTCTCGACCATGTATTGCCCAACCGTAGTGGGGTTCCCATTCTCAGCCTGAACCTGCGACGTATCAGCCAGATCAGCGGATTTTTCATCCAGAGACTGTCCGGGCCGCTGTTTCGAAGCCGTGTTATAATTTGCGGTTCCTGTTTCTGGTGAAGCTGGATTGGGTATTAACTCAAGGTGGGGCAGGTCCTTGAGAAGCGAAGGATCTGTGTCTTTGACCACCCGGAAAACAGGATTTTTCTCTGTCATGATTAAGCCTTCTGTTTTTTTGTCTACGGCGAAACGCCAGAAAACGCCGGTTATAAACAAGAGTCGGAGCTTTTTTACATATAAGCCCAATAAGATTGTGAAACATGATTATTATAATGATAATTGCCGGTTTGTCACCAAATATATGCGTCACAGATCAACAAAAGCCCATATCTGTCTAAAGACGCAATTTGTTGTATTGAGCCGGAGGGCAACATGTTGTAAACTGGCGTCAGTTAGGCAGGTAATTTTTGTCCGGCCATCATCTCGGGAAAGGATGTGTTATGGAAAAAAAGTCCCCGGATATAAAGGAATCTATTGTAGAATTGATGACCAATCTTGGAACGATAGGTGTTTTCATGCTCGGAGAGTCCAGGGCTTTTCTCAGAAAAAGCTGGGGCGCCTCGAGGGAGGAATTTTTTGCAGCCATAGACCAGGTATCCAAGACTATGAAGCAGTCGGGGAAGATGGCGGTGGAGGACATTGAGAGAGCGTCTGAAAAGATCAAGGAATCCTGGGAAATTCTGGATAAGGAGAAGGATCTTGATTGGGACAGTTTTCTCACTGATCTCAAAACCAGGCTAAAGGCAATGGGAGAAATAACCAAGGAAACTTTTGATCTGTGTGTGAACCAGACCAAGGAAGTCCTTGACAAGCAATGGTCCGCGATGGGCAGGATAGGTGAGGAGCATTTGAAAGAAGCCCAGAAACACACCGACCAAATGGCCGTGATTTTCAAGGAGCAGTGGGGAGTCTTCTGTGACACAATGCAGAAGACGGGTAAAAAAATTGATCGCGCAGTAGAGGCTGCATGGGAAGAGATTAAGAAAAAAGACTGACAGTATTCTTTCCGTCAGTATAGGGGCGTGCAAATTTTGCTGATAATAGGTCTGACCGGCGGGATTGCATCTGGTAAATCCACAGTGAGTTCCATGTTTCGTGAACATGGTGTTCCGGTGATCTGCGCCGATGAACTGGCCCATGAGGCAGTGTCGCCCGGCTCACCCGCGCTGGATGAAATCCGTAAAGTGTTCGGCGATGACGTTTTTGATGAAAGCGGCCGATTGGATCGCCTGGCTCTCGGGTCAAAAGTCTTTGCAGACCACAGACTGAAAAAGGAACTGGAGGACATCGTCCATCCGGTCGTTGAACACGGAAAGAAGGAACTACTGAAGAGATATTCCGATCAGGGCCATTCAATGGCGGTGGTAGACGTTCCATTACTGTTCGAGGCTGAGTGGGACAACAAGGTCGATGTCATAGTAGTGGTCTACATTAACCGTGGCCTCCAGGTCTCCAGGCTGGTCTCGCGCAACGGCCTGTCAGAGCGCGAAGCGCAGGCAAGGCTCGACTCACAATGGTCCATCGATGAGAAAAAGAGGAAAGCCCACCTGATCATAGACAACTCCGACTCACTGGAGACAACCCGTGCGCGATTTGAACAGACGCTCGAAAAACTGAAGTCAATGGCGTCTTCTCAGGCCTGACTAATTGGTTCTCAGAGCATCTTTGCGAGGCATCAGGAATTCCGGATGGAAATATTTTTAGGCGCTGCATTTTGGGTATTAATCTTTCTGATATGGTACGTCCGGAACTATCCTGACAGGATGCCGACGTTTTTACGGCCTAAGTCGAAAAACGCCCCGAAATCGGGCATTGCCAGTCTCCCAATTGAAAAGCCCGGCAAAATGAGCAAGGAATACAAGAAGCTGGTGGAAATTGTTGAAAATATTTGCGCTCGGGACGGATTTGGGTCCAGTGACGCTGCGAACATGACGCTGGCAGTAAAAAAATTGATTGAAATAGAGAAATCAAGTGGTCAGATCTGGGAGGCCTACGCCCTGGACGCCCTGGAAACAGCTGAAATATGGTGTGACGACTGTAAAAGGCCTGTGGAGAAAATAGTGAGTAAATCCGGCGTAAGAATTGAATGCCCCCATTGTGATAAATGGCTGGACCTCAAGAACTCCAAAGTGGCCATCCTGGACTTTCCAAGAAAGAATGCAGGGAATTCCTGATAAATCACGAAATTCAACCTACTGGAGACGACACCGTGCAATTGACATCGTGGAAGAATATCGAGCCTGAACAGTTGAATGAGAGCACATCCCGAAAGATGGTATGGGGAAAAAATGTTATGGCCGTCATGATAGAGTTGGCCCCGAACGCCAAGGTTCCTCTTCATGACCACGTTTCCGAGCAGATGACCATGGTTCAGAAAGGAACCCTGTTTTTGTCTTTCCCGGGGAAGGACGATGTTGAACTAAACTTCGGCGATGTTCTGATAATACCCTCATCGCAGCCTCATAGCGCTAGAAGCGGTCCGGAAGGCTGTAATGTTATGGATGTCTTCTCGCCTGTCAGGCAGGACTTTATCGAGGGGACGGCCAATTATTACAGCCAGGACAATAAAGTCGATCAGGACGCCGGGGCTCCGAAACGGTCCCTGGATCCGTATGTGGCCCTGCGTGGCTATCTGGCCGGTGTCGGCATCGATATCCCGATTGACACCCTCAGGCAGACGCCCCTGGAAGTCCTTGCCCGGTATGTTTATGAAAAAGAGTGCATCACCATGGGACAACTCAGGGAAGTCCTTGGTATTGACAAAAAACAGGCCAAAGATCTCCTGAGACAGTGGAAACACGGCGACGACCACAGCGAGTCGAGCTTCAGGCGCAAACTCGAGAGGTTGATAGTGTTGCCTAATGAAATCGCAAGATACAAAGTTGACTAATCTTCATGGGTGGCAATGATGGACCTGGAAAAAGTAAACAGGATCAAGGCTGCGGTTAAACGCAATTTTGACTCGAGTCCCGTTCAATATGACGAGTTCGAAGCAAAATACGGTTTTTTCAAAAGTCTCAACGCCGCCCTTTTAAAGTCTGTCAACTCTGAAAGAGCTGAAAGAATCCTTGACATTGGGTGTGGGACGGGCGCCAGTTGCCTTCAACTGGCTCAGGCCTGTCCGGAAGCAGTGATAGTCGGATTGGACAATTCTCCCGCAATGCTTCAGAAGGCCAGAGCTAATTGTTGTCTGGAGGAGAGAATCCTGTTTGTTGAAGGGGACGCGTCAGCCCTGATTTCATGTTTGGACCAGGATTTCGACGCGATTGTTTACAGCGCCTCGATATTTCTCATCCCGGATTTCAGGGAGAGTATCAGACAGGGCTATGGGCTGCTCAGGCCTCCGGGGCAGATGGGAATGACTTTCATGGACGGCGTTTACTCTGATTCGGGTGAAAATTTGTTCTCACTGGTTGAACAAAAGCTCAGCCTCGGCGTCAGTCTCAGGAAAGCTGTAACTTTATCCGATCTCGAGGATTTTATACGGTCGGTGTTTGACTCGGTTTCGATCCATGAGCTTAACTTCAGGCTTCCCAAACAGCAGGTCAAGGATTTTTTCTCGATTCCCGCCATGTCCGCCGGGCTGTTTCCATCACTGGATTATGAAGACAGACTTGCCAGGTTAGCTACATTGTTCGACAACATACATCTGGAGGGGTTGAATTTCAGATGGGTAATCATAGTGGGGACCAGGTCCTGATTACTGCGCAATAAGGCAGGAGCCGTAATTGGCTCGGCCATGCGGTTTCGGCCATGTATCCCAAATTATCTGTGGGGCTGCAAGATGAGAATCCGGTTATTTCATCTGATGGTTTAACTGGGGTGATGTTGGCTGTAAAGAATCGCTTTTGCTCTCCAACTCACGCTGGGCCTCCAGGTAAAGCTGCCTTATTTCCTCAATCCTGTCATTGGAGAGGTCGTTCTTCTCACTTGCCCCTGCCGCCGGCTGGTTCATCTGGTGGCTGCGCCACAGCTCCGGGTTGGTCCTGGATGTCTGAGGTCTTGTTTGAGCGTGGACAGGTTGAAGCGCAGCTGATGCGCATGTGAGCAGAATGAAAAAAAAAGTAGTTTCAGTCTTCATTACAGTATTGTAAATCCTCCGGATCGCCGGATAATCCTCTATATGTGAGGTCACTGACTACCACAACTGTTATCTAAAAACAATATTGACAATAAAACCCGCCCCGAAAAATCGGGCTTCTCCAGA
The DNA here is from genome assembly GCA_964528855.1 of uncultured Desulfomonile sp. GTDB lineage: Bacteria > Desulfobacterota > Desulfomonilia > Desulfomonilales > Desulfomonilaceae > CAITZA01. The sequence continues at coordinate 4,314 of CAZGVM010000134.1, forward strand.
GCGGGTTGTACAATAATCAGGCTTTGTGGAAATTTTTTACGATTGGGTCAGGGTTTTGATCAGCGATTGTCGCTCCACTTTCCAAACTGTTCCCGTAACACCCTGTGCAGGATTTTTCCGGTTCCTGTTCGTGGCATCTCGTCATCCTCTATGAAGTCAATAGATTTAGGAATCTTGTAAGCTGCAATTTTGTTCTTGGTGAATCTTTTTATCTCTTCTTTAAGACCATCGGAAGCTTCTTCAGGGTCCTTGAGGATTATGAACGCGTGAATCGCCTCTCCCCACTTTTCATGAGGAACGCCAATTACTGCCACGTCCTTGACTTTTGGATGCGAGGCAAGCGCATTTTCAACCTCGGATGGGAAGACATTCTCTCCGCCGGTTATGATCATGTTTGCCTTGCGATCCACCAGCACGTAGAAGCCGTCCTTATCTCTGAAACACATGTCACCTGCCGTAAACCACTCACCCTGAAAGACTTCCCTGCTTTTTTCGGGCAGTCCCCAGTATTCCTTGAACAGCATCGGTGTCCGGGCGTAAAGCTCTCCTACCTCACCATCCGGAACTTCATTGCCTTCGTCATCAAGCACTTTTATCCTGTCTATGCCGAAAATTTCCCTTCCGATGGTGCCGAGCTTCCTCAACTGGTCTTCAGGACGGCACAGAGTCACCAGGCCCGCCTCTGTCGATCCATAGGCCTCCCAGAGTTCGGCATTCTTGAAGAAATCCAGTATGGCGACTTTTGTCTCTTTACGGGCCGGGGCGGATGAGATCAAAAGTTGGCGCATACTTGAGACATCGTACTTTTTCTTTATGGAGTCCGGTAGTGAAAGGATCATTATGTAATGTGTCGGAACAAGAGATGTAAACGAAATCCTGTATTTTTCAACCGTGGCAAGAAAATCTTCCGGATTAAAACTTGATTCGTTGTAGACGCATACGCCACCGGATACCAATGTGTAAGGGAACGAATAAAATATCGAATTTACATGACACATCGGCATAACCATGAGGGCCTTGTCGGTCGGTCTCAATCCCATGTTGGCAATGTCCAGATAGTACATGGCCATGTAAGACTCATGAGTCTTGACTACCCCTTTGGGTTTGCCGGTGGTCCCTGATGTGTACATGAAAGTCCACGGGGCTTCGGCGTCAACCAGAATGTCAGGCTCTTCAGGGCTGGCGGCCGCCAACCACGACTCATATTCCACATATCCCTCAGGGGCCTGCTCTCCTGGTTCACCGAGGTAAATGTAAGAACCGGCGGGAACAGGTAATCGGTCCCTAATGCCGTTTATCATCTCCACGAAGGGTTTTTCCACGATGAAGGCCTTGCAGCCGGCGTTGTTGACTATGTACTCAATCTCCGGACCCGCCAGCCTGAACATGATCGGGACGCTGACCTGGCCACCCTTGGCGCTACCGGCATACATGTCCATCCATTCAACCCGATTGAAAACAATGATCGCAAACCTGTCGCCCTGCCTGCACCCGATTCCTTCGAGAGCATTTGCAAGTCTGCAACTGCGTTCGTTCCACTGACTGAATGTGAAATCCCGACTCTTGTCCTGACAGCCGAGTCGATCGGGATACTGTTCCGCCTGGCGGCTCAATATCGCTCCCATGTGAATCCACTTGCTTACCGTCATAAAACCCTCCGAAAAACTCTATTTTATTCAGTTCCCTGTTACGGTTCAGCCATGCGCGCTACTATAAAAAATTGAAGCGGGCAAATCCAACGGGTGTCAATGTCACATATATTAAGACCAACCGATCACTACAACCTTGAAGGTTCATCAGAATGAAATATATTCCCATGCGGCCGCAACTTACGTCAAAAATGAAATGATATTTGTTTCAAAAAATGGGATGATAAAGGTGAATGAAAACAAAAGTCTCTCCGTATAATATGTTGGGCTCTTGGCTCTGTCAACAGCTATTACCCTGATGAACATTTTTAAGCCTCAGGTTGGCCAAAATAAAGGTTTTACTAAACTATCAGTTCCTCATGGTGAAAGATTGGGGAATTTATTCGATATGGTCCGGGGCGCTAAAAATTTCAATTTTCATTTATGTGATGGGAATCTTTTTTGAGGTCTTATCGGAAAATTGTCGAAGACAAAGTTGAGTTGAAGGTCTGGCAAACGGGAAATAGTGAGCTATTTCTCCACAAGTTCACGTATGGAGGGGATGAATGAGTCAACTTGACAGGAACTCCGGGATGTTGCAAGCCCAGGAGGCTTTTGGTCCGGCGCAAAGACGGGAATATCAGGAGAAATTCCTGAGTGAGGTGGTATCAAAGTCATACGAGGCAGGCACTCCTCTACGGGCTGCAATGGAGGCGCGAGATCTGACACCGGACTCGATAAAGACAATCGATGATCTTGCCAAACTACCCATAACCAAGAAGAAAGACCTGTCTGAAGCTCAGAAGGCTCTTCCTCCATTTGGCGGTTTTCTGACCGTTCCGATTTCTGAGTTGGCCCGCATTCATCAGTCTCCCGGGCCCATTTACGATCCTGTGGGAAAGACGCATGATTACTGGAGATGGAAAACTGCGCTGTATTCGGTAGGTTTCCGGTCCGGTGACATCGTGATCAACACATTCGCATACCATCTGACCCCGGCCGGACACATGTTCGAGGAAGGCATGACCGAACTCGGCGCTGTAGTCATTCCCACCGGAGTCGGCAACACCGACACCCAGGCCGACATACTCAAGAGCCTTAAAGTAACCGGATATATAGGGACTCCGAGTTTCCTGATGGCAATTCTCAAAAAGGCCGATGATCTCGGTATACTGTCCGAGGTTAATCTCCAGGTCGCATTTTTAGCCGCGGAAATGTTGCCGGAGTCCATGCGCAAGAAATTCTTTGATGAATACGGAATAATAGGCAGGCAGGCCTACGGAACCGCCGATGTCGGATGCGTCTCTTACGAGTGCCATCAACTGAACGGAATGCACATTCATCATGATGTCATTGTCGAGATCGCCGATCCCCAAACCGGCGATGTCCTCCCGGAGGGGGCCGTCGGTGAAGTAGTAGTAACCTGTAACAACAAGATATATCCTCTGGTCCGATTCGGAACCGGTGACCTTTCCTGTCTGGCTACCGAGGAATGCGCCTGCGGTAGAAAGTCGCCCCGTTTGACGAGGATACTGGGGAGGGTCGATCAGGTCACCAAGGTCAAAGGAATGTTTGTGCATCCTTCCCAGGTCCAGAGAGTTGTAGACACCTTTCCTCAAATTGTTAAGGGCCGACTTCTGGTGGACAGACTGCATGACCAGGATGTAATGACTATGGAAGTGGAACTGCGTGAGGAATTAACGCCCCAATTGCAGTCTTCAATAGAGGATTCCATCAAAGAGACGCTCAAACTGAAGGGCTCAGTTGCAAGGATCCCCGCTGATACACTCAAGGAAGGCTTCAAGGTTATCGAAGATATTCGTAAGTGGGATTGATCGGGTTGAAGAACGAAAAAGAGGCCGATGTATCGGCCTCTTTTTATTATAGACGCACACGGCGCCGGTCGTTTTAGCCTCAGGATCGGCCTCCTGGCGCTCCATGACCACACGATGCCCCTAAGCTCTTCTCAATACCCGAGCTTGAAAAAACCGAAAGTATTTTGGTTATTTCAGGGCTGTCGCAATCCGGACATCTCAAGGTCTCCAGGTCAGACGAAAAAACCAGTCTTTCGAATTCCTTGCCGCAACTACTACAAACGAATTCAAAAATAGGCATGGCTGATCCTCACTATCCACAACTGCAACCACTACCGCATCCGCCGTCGGATCCGGAGTTCACCAGCTCCGCCATCGGACCAAATATACTGGACTTGATCGCCAGACCGCCCGATTCCTTGATTATCTTCATTGCGAACGGGTCTACAGCCAAAGGTAATTCGTTTATAACATGTTGTTCATCGCCTTCTTTTAGCTCATCCAGAGCCAACCCCATGCTGGGACCGCCTCAACCATAGCCGCCAAAGAAAACCCTCAGAAACTGATTGTCCGTCAGCTTCTCCCTGAGAAATTTCGCTGAATCTTCATCAATCGTAAACATCTTTGTCTCCTAATGAGATACGTCTTCCAACTACTACTAGACTATTCATATAACCGAATATAGTCAAGTCCTTCTTTCTAAAATTCTTTACTCACATTGTCATATATCAATCTTTTCACTATTCAAGGAACTTGTCGATGATGAGTTTCAGTTTTTTCAGTTCGGTCTGAACAGGAGGCGGTCGTCCTTTGTCCCTGCAGTCAGGACAATCAGGATCTTTGGGGCGGCCATTAGACAAGGTATTTTTTGCTTCTCCGAGGTAGGGAAGGGGAGAGCCTGATCCGTTGCGATATTTCTCCACAAGCTTTCTCAGGTCGGTCTGTATCTGTTTTTCACCTGTCAGCAAATGTTCACCAATTATTACCAGCGGCACGGAGAACTTCCCATCCCCGTGAACCGACTCGATTCGTTCGAATACCATGTAGTCATCCGGACGCGTTATGTCGTAATAACGGACCTTCAGGTTGTATTCATCGACAAGAGCTTTGAGCAGGGGGCCGATGTGTTCGCACACAGGGCAGTCGCTGGAACCGAAATATACTGCCCAAACCTCATGTCTTGACAGTTTGGCCGAGTCAACGCCTCCGTAGACCGGTAAAGACAAAAACAACGAACCAATCATGACGACAAAAACACTATTAGCTAAAAATGGACGCCTGCTCCGGGTCATTTCTTCAACAACCTGATCTTTGCGGGAATTGGATAGAACTTGTTGACATGCCTGTGAGTCCTGAAGCCGCAGGCCTCGCGCTGGATCAACAGCCAGTCAAGCGCATGCTGAGCCCTGTCGATCATGGAATTGTATTTTGTGACTGAATCATTTACCATTCCCAGATGATCATGGTCGTATTTTTGCTGATATTCCGAATTAAAGTCGTCAATCAGCGCCAGGACCTCCTT
>CAZGVM010000135.1:0-6944 GCA_964528855.1 uncultured Desulfomonile sp.
TGTTTATGGGTGTTACAGGAGGGTGTCTAATGCAGGCGCCGGAACTGAAATGAGGCGGGATGACTGGCGGAGAGATAGGGATGCGAACCCGCGGGAAGGCTTCACACCCGACACTCGGTTAGCAGGCGAGCACCTTCGGCCTCTCGGTCATCTCTCCGTCGAATAAACTGTAACATTAATTGTCTTGGCGCTGGGTGTCAAGTTTTTTATCTTCAATAATGCCGCACGGAACTTTAAAAAATTGCGCTGAACTACTGTATACAACTTTATTCAGACTTCGGTTAGTAACTGGCGAGGGCATAATAGAGCCCTCAACATGGTTCATCCAGAGTGAAAGACATCTCTTTTCATGCGCTCATGATGTAAAAAATTGAAAGCTGTCCGGACTTACCTGATCAAAGAATCTTGAAAGAGCCGTAGGGATGGTCCCCATGCGTCTGTCGTAAACATTTTGAGGAGCTATGATTACAAGATTTCTTTTTGCCCGTGTAGTCGCCACATATATCAAACGACGTTCTTCTTCCAGGTCATCAGGAGAATTAAATGCCATAGGCGATGGGATTCTACCCTCCGTAGCCCATATGATTACAACAGTCTCCCACTCCAGCCCTTTGGCAGAATGTATTGTCGATAGGGTGATCCTCTGGGACGAATCCACAAATTCAGGCTGTTCTACTTCAGGGGGTTCAAGGGCCACATCAGCCAGAAATTCGCCGACTGAAGAATATGAGCCGCCCATAGAAGCCAATTGATCCAGATCTCTAAGACGCTTGGGAAAGTTGTCGAAATTCTCCTGTAAATAGGGCAGGTAACTCCTGTTCACCAGTTCAAGTTTCTCGGGAAGAGAAGACTCATGGTTCCTGAGTTTGCAAAATATTTCAAAAAGCTCGGTCAACAGCGTATGTTGCTTCTTGGCCTTCCTGCTCAGAGTGTCCAGATTGGCCGGCGAGTAGTCGATAGCTATGCCCTTGGCAATTTTGATGGCCGTCTTGTCTCCGATGCCGGGGATCATTTTTAGGAGCCTGGCCCAACTGACCAGATCTTTCGGGTTGTTGGCGACTTTCAGGTAGGCTAGGGCATCCTTGATATGCTGGCTCTCCACAAATTTGAAACCGCCATATTTTACAAAAGGTAGGGAATTCCTCGCCAACTCCGCTTCCAGTTCAAAAGAATGGAAACCTGCCCTGAAAAGCACCGCTATGTCATTCAGGCTGCCGCCATATTTAAGTGAATCCAGAATCAGTCTGGCGACTATTCGGCTTTGATCCTGTTCTGTAGAGGGTCTAATGAGGAACGGCAAAGGTCCGACACTCTGCCTTGTAAAAAGGCGTTTTCGGTAACCAAACGACGCCTGGTCGATAATCTGATTGGTGACGTTCAAAATGGGCTGAGTGCTCCGGTAATTTTCCTCGAGCTTTATGACTCTGGTCCCCGGAAAAATGGATGGAAACTCGATTATATTCTGAAAATTGGCCCCCCTGAATGAATAAATGCTCTGGGAGTCATCTCCCACAGCCATGACATTATCATGGTCAGTAGCAAGCAATCGGACCATTCTAGCCTGAAGCCTGTTGGTATCCTGGTATTCATCAACCAGCAAGTATCGCCAGTTTGATGATATACGGCTCCGCAGTTCATCATTGTCTTCGAGCAGTCTGACTGATTGAGTCAACAGGTCATCGTAGTCCAGAAGGTTATTCCTTATTTTTACATCATGATATTCATGACTTATTTTTTTTATCTCAGGGACATATTCCTCGAAATGAGGGTAACGCTCCTTGACGATGGTCTCTATTTCTTTAGATGCGCCGATTGATCTACTGAGTATTTCATAGAGCGTTTTAGCCTTTGGAAATGACTTGAGGTCTGAAACTGACGGGGTGAGACTCTCTTTTGACTGTTCAATCGCATCCAGGATGTCTCGCTGATCCATAATGGAGAAAGAGCGGTCCAGATCTATGGATTCCGCATATTTTCTCAAAAGGGAATACCCAATTGAGTGAAACGTCCCTCCAAATACCATTGATGCTCGACCATCCAGCAACCTGGAGGCGCGATTGAGCATTTCCATGGCCGCCTTGCGCGTGAAAGTCAGCAGGAGGATGGAGTGTGGGTCTATACCGCTGTCTATAAGCCACGCCACCCGATAGACTATGGTCCTTGTCTTGCCTGAGCCTGCGCCGGCTATGACCAGAACTGGTCCCTCCGGAACGCTTATGGCCGAATACTGCTCAGGATTGGTGTGTTCACTGTAATCTATGAGACTCATATTTTCCGATGATATCAAGATAACCTTCTTATTATAATCATTCTGAAAAGATGTATTTATTTTACAAAGTCTTTAATGAAGAAATTCGTAGCCAATCCGTTCCATTTGTGATATATTTGTTTCATACAGTCTTCAATGTTCGATTTCGTTTAATATGAGTTTATCAAGGAGGATTGCGTGAACAAGTTGTCAAAAGTTCTAGCATGTCCAGTCTGTAACAACCATTTTTCACATGAATTGACTAACAATGACAATAAGAGTGCGTCTAATTTTGGATATGGTTTGGATTACAGGCTTGTCCCAAGGGATTGTAACCGGTCCTCCGATGTAGCGACTTGTCCCAACTGTTTTTTTTCTTACCGCACCCAGGATTTTGACTCAAGGATTTCAGAGAACATTAAGACTTTGGTGAAATCCAAGAAATACACGGACGTCTTCAGTTCTATAGGAGCCGGCAACCTGGCAGCGCTTGGCCGAGCAGGCATGCTTTCCATTCTCGAAACCAGGGGTCTCAACCCAAGGGATTTGGGGATCGTTAGCCTCAAAGGCTCATGGGTCGCTCGAGAGTTGGGCTCAACTGAAAGCGAAAAAATGCTCTTGGACAAGGCCAACAAATTCCTGGATGACGCCCTCAGGAGAAATCTCACCAAAGGTGAGCCTGCTATGGTAATGTATCTCCTCGGCGAAATCAATCGCAGGAGAGAGGATTATCCGCGCGCCAAGGAGATGCTGACTTTTCTGGGCAATAATCCTCGTTACCGCTACCCTGCTCTGCTGTTGACAGTATTGATAGAAGAAGAAGACTCCACTCCTTATTGGTCCAATTATTCTCCCGACAAAATGGAGCAGCTTTCTCCTCGTTTCAAGGGAATCTTCCCGGCCTTACGTAGCATCCCGCCAAGAAAACTCGAGTTCTCTCCAGATGAACTTGACGAAACTCATCACAAAACAGATGAAGATGATCGCCAGCGCTTCTAACGCTCAAACCATGTCGAGTTCCAGTAAATTAATTCCGCCAGATGAACATCAGTTCCAGGAACCAGGCAGGATGAGTGTTATGAAGTGACGAATATCTGTTTCTGATTGTATTTTTGCATTCACAATAAAAGCTCGCCAATGTTCGATAAGAAAACGAAAGTTCTGTCTAATGAAAAAAAGTTGACTCCGGTCATCTTTTTTTATTCGATTATTTATTGAAAATATTGATGATAATTGCTATATTTTCACCTACCTGAAATTCATCATAAACTATGCTGGCAATGGAGGAGATCGGATGAGGCCGTACTTCGAAAAGATGACGGGAATTGGTAAAGCGTTAACTGAGGCTACCATCAAGCAGACTGAATCTAACGTGGGGCTTGTGCGGGAAGTTGAGAAACAGCTTCAGGATGAATTGGATAAAGTCCGTTCAGCCGGATTGCCTGCGTCCAAGATAAATGAACGCGGCCAGATGACAGTTTGGCAGAGACTGGAATATTTGCTGGATCCAGGAACTTGGAGACCTTTACACTCGGTATTCAATCCGAAAGACAATGAAGAAGGTTCTACTGGCGTTGTCAACGGATTAGGCAAGATATCCGGCAAATGGGCGGTGGTCATAGGATTTGACAACAAGGTGATGGCGGGAGCCTGGGTTGCGGGACAGTCCGAGAATGTCCTCAGAGTTACTGATTTGGCCAAAAGACTCAATGTACCTCTGGTTTGGCTCGTCAACTGCTCGGGAGTCAAATTGACAGAGCAGGAAGAAGTTTATCCTGATCGCCGTGGAGGCGGGGCCACTTTCTTCAGGCACGCTGAATTAGCAAAACTGGGAATCCCTGTGATAGCAGGCATTTATGGAACAAACCCTGCAGGAGGCGGCTACCACGGAATTAGTCCGACAATCCTCCTGGCTCACAAGGATTGTAACATAGCGGTCGGTGGTGGTGGCATCGTCAGTGGAATGAGTCCGAAAGGTTTTTTTGACTTGGAAGGAGCGGAATCTCTGATCGATGCTACAAGGCATTTCAAGGAAGTTCCTCCGGGTAGCGTGAGCGTCCATCATGAGTCCACTGGATTCTTTAAGGCCGTCTTCGAGAAAGAGGAGCAGGTTCTTGATGCCTTGAAGCAATACATGAGCTATGTGCCTGCTTACAATCCGAAATTTTTTAGGGTGGCTGACCCGGTTGAACCCCGCTTCAACAAGGAAGACCTGGACAGACTTATCCCCATGAATCAGAAAGCTGTGTATAATTTCGTAGAGGTTCTTGCCAGGCTGACTGATAATAGCGAACACATGGAATTCCGACCGACATATGGTCCCGAGGTATACACAGGACTGGTCAAGATAGACGGTTTCCTGATGGGTGTGATAGGCAACAAACAGGGCTTTCTTGGAATGGGATACCCTGAATATGCGGACTATCCAGGAATCGGTGGGAAGCTCTACAGGCAGGGACTGATAAAAATGAACGAGTTTGTCACCCTGTGCGGCAGAGATAGGGTGCCGGTAATATGGTTCCAGGACACATCCGGAATAGATGTCGGGGACATAGCCGAAAAGGCCGAACTTCTTGGCCTCGGCCAGAGCCTCATCTATTCAATTGAGCAGACAAATGTGCCGATGATGCTCTTCGTTTTACGAAAAGGCACGGCTGCAGCCCATTATATCATGGGTGGACCTACAGCAAACAATCATTGCGCGTTCACGCTCGGCACGCCAGCAACGGAAATTTCAGTCATGCACGGGGAGACTGCTGCTGCTGCTTCATTTGCAAGAAGGCTAGTGAAAGAAAAAGACGCGGGTCGAGGCCTGGATCCGATCATTGACAAAATGAACGCGTTGGCTAAACAATACTATGACCAGTCAAGACCGATTTATTGCGCAAAACGCGGTTTCGTGGACGAAGTGGTTCCCTTTACCGCAATGCGCGATTATATGGTAGCATTTGCTAATTGCGCGTATCAGAACCCCTTGTCGATGTGCGCTCACCACCAGATGATACTACCAAGAATTATTAGGGGCTAGGCTAAAAAAAAATTTTTGTTCGGCTTCTTTTCATGGGTCCGTTTGATCCATAAATTATTTCAAGGAGGTTTTTTAATATGAGCCAGACCGAAAACAATCTGAAAGAAGCATTTGCTGGAGAATCTCAGGCAAACAGGAAGTACACGGCATTTGCGAGAAAAGCTGAAGCTGAAGGTTACAAAGGAGTAGCCAAGCTTTTTAAGGCTGCTGCTGCTGCCGAAACAGTTCACGCTCTAAAACATTTTGAGGTACTCAAAGGTGTTGGGAGCACTCTGGAGAATTTGAAAGCCGCGTATGGTGGAGAGCATTACGAGTTCTCATCTATGTATCCCAAGTTCATAGAAGAGGCCAAGGCAGAAAAGAACAACGCTGCTGCCCTTTCTTTCAACTGGGCCAACGAAGTTGAGAAAATCCATGGCGCTCTGTATGACAAGGCAATCAAGGCCATGGAAGCCGGAACTCCAATTCCTGAAAAAGATTATTATATCTGTCCAAAGTGCGGATATACCATTGAAGATGAAGCTCCTGAAAAATGCCCAGTCTGTGGGGCCAAGAAGGCAGAATTCTTTATAGCTGATTAACCTCTCACCAAGATGTCTTTTTGGACTGAAAAACTAATGTGACGCGCCTGTCCCCAAGATAGGCGCGTCCGGTTTTCCTCCGTTCGATTATTCAACTATCTCTGATAAGATAACTTTAAAATCTTGAACAGTTTTTTGGGCCTTATTCGACTTCAGGCCAAATTTAAATCTAGTATAAAGTTTATTTTCTCATCAACATTCAACAAGAATTCAATGTGGACGCGAGGGTGGCATGAAAGAAACAGTATCCATCAAGAATACCGGACTGAGGGGAGTGACAGTAGCTGATACCAAGATAAGTTTTATCGATGGCGTTCAAGGTATACTCATTTACCGTGGATACCGTATCGAGGAGTTGGCGGAAAAATCATCCTTTCTGGAAACAGCACACCTACTGTTGAAAGGTGATCTGCCCTCTGCTGAAGAATTATCCGAATTTTCCAGGCAGGTGTTTGATTACAGTTTTTTACCCGATTATGTTGTGGAATGCCTCAGAAAGCTGCCTCTCAATTCTGACCCAATGGACGTGCTCCAAGCGGCCGCCCCGCTGTTGGCCATGGATGATCCGGATTTACAGTCTGAATCGAGACAGGCCAATGAGAGGATGGCGCAGCGTCTCATTGGTCGCCTTCCCACTCTTGTGGCTGGATGGCATCGAATAAGGAATGGAATGGAACCATTGGCTCCGGATCCATCCCTGAGCCACGCCGCCAACTTCCTGTGGATGGTCCACGGGAAAAGGCCCGATGAACAGACCGCCAAAGATCTGGATTGCTGCCTGGTTTTGCATGCCGATCATACATTCAATGCATCGACCTTCGCCTGCAGAGAAGTCTGTTCTACAAAAGCCCACATGTACGCAGCGGTAGCCGCTGGAATTGGCGCCCTCTCAGGGAGCCTCCACGGTGGCGCAAACATGAGGGTGATGAAGATGCTCCTTGAACTTGAACATGAACCAGATATAGAGAAATGGGTAAAGGATCAGATCGATAACGGCAAGAAGATAATGGGGATGGGGCATGCCGTTTACAAGACCATGGATCCTCGAGCCAAATATTTGAAGGAAATGGCGACAAGGCTGGCAAAA
>CAZGVM010000135.1:6954-9218 GCA_964528855.1 uncultured Desulfomonile sp.
TAGGGATTTGTGACAAACTTTCGAAAACCATTGAGAGAGTGGCAACTGAGGAATTTAACCGCAGAGGCAAGACGGAGATCAGGCCGAACGTAGATTTTTTTAGCGCCCCCGTGTATCACATGATGGGGATAGAAAGAGATCTGTTCACACCGATTTTTGCAATATCCAGAATCGCCGGTTGGTGCAGCCATATCATCGAGGAAAAATTTGGCGAAGCCCAGGACAAACCCATGCTCTACCGACCTGAAGCTCAATATGTAGGGAATTATTGCGGTTTGATGGGATGCGAGTACGAACCACTCAAAGATAGACTGGATGATGAACAAAAATAATTGATTTCAAATGTCCGTTTAAGAAGATTGGAATTATATCATGGAATTTGTTCATGATGTCGTAATAGTAGGCTCAGGGCTGTCGGGCTTGAGAGCGGCGCTTGAAATACCAGAAACTGCCAAGGTTGCGCTCATAAGCAAGGTCTTTCCCACCAGGTCGCATTCGGGAGCTGCTCAAGGTGGAATCTCGGCGGCGTTGGGAAATGAAGAGCCTGACTCGTGGGAATGGCATATGTATGATACCGTTAAGGGGGGGGATTATCTCACCGATCAGGATGCTGCGGAAACTTTGGTAAGAGACGCTGAGCGGGCGGTTTATGAACTCGAACACATGGGCGCTCCCTTCAACAGAACCAAAGACGGCAAAATAGCACAGAGAGCATTCGGGGGCCACACCCGAAACTTTGGAGAGGGTCCTGTAAAGCGCGCCTGTTACGCCTCGGATAGAACAGGCAGGGTAATTCTGGACACACTTTATGGCAAAGCAGTAGAAAAGGCGGTCCAGGTCTTCAGTGAGTTCATCCTTGTTGACGTGATATTGGACAAGGGTCAGGTCGAAGGTATCGTCGCGTATGAACTGGCAACCGGTGAAATCCACACTTTCAGGTCAAAATCGGTTTTGATTGCCACCGGAGGGTTCGGCGGCGCTTTTAAAACAAATTCAAACTGCTTCTCCAACACTGGCGACGGTGTGTATCTTTCTTATAGGGCAGGAGTTCATTTGGAAGATATGGAATTTGTTCAGTTCCATCCAACCGGAATTCATGGCCTGGGTGTCCTTATCAGTGAGGCGACAAGAGGCGAGGGCGGAATATTAAGAAACCGCACGGGCCACAGATTCATGGAAACTTACGCTCCAAGTCTGAAGGACCTGGCGCCGAGAGATGTAGTCTCAAGAGCTATATGGACTGAGATAAGGGAAGGCAGAGGAATCAGCGGCGACGATTATGTAAACCTCGATCTGTCGCACATCGGAGCAGATAAGATAGCGGAAAAACTGTCCGACATAGCCTCGTTTGCAAAAATATACCTTGGTGTGGATGTCGCACATGAGCCTATAGCGGTTACACCGACATGTCATTATATGATGGGCGGCATTCCGACGGACCTTGATGGTCGAGTCCTGGACAAATTCAACAGACCAATTGTCGGATTGTACTCGGCTGGCGAGGCGGCCTGCGTTTCCGTTCACGGCGCTAATCGACTAGGCACTAATTCATTGCTTGACCTGGTAGTTTTTGGCAGAAGAGCCGGCAAAATGATCGCTGAGGAACTTCCAAAAATAACTTTTGGCCGTGGTGTAAAATCCATGAGTGAAGAATCAAGACAACGAATCCATTCGATAATTTCGCGAGAAAAAGGTGAACGGGCTTATCCGATCAGAAATGATCTGCAAACTTTGATGATGGATAAGTGCTCTGTCTTCAGGAATGAGTCCGATATGTCAGGAGCCATGTCTGAGCTGGAAACGATAAAGGAAAGGTACAAGAGTGTTCGTATTGAGGACAAACGCCCCAAATACAACACTGACCTGGTAGAAGCCCTGGAACTTGAGTGCCTGATAGGACTGGCAGAAACAATTCTGAAATCGGCGCTGGCCAGGAAAGAGAGCAGGGGGGCTCATTACCGTGAAGATTTTCCTGAACGTGATGACAAGAATTGGCTGAAACATACGTTGATTCAAAAAGAAGGAAGTGGAACACAAATCTTCTACAAACCAGTTCACATTTCCCGTTTTGAACCAAAAGCAAGGACTTATTAATGGAAATAAAATTTAGAATATTCAGATTTGATCCTGAAATCGATACTCAGCCACACTACAGGGAATATTTTGTGGAAGCCCAAAAAAATGAACGGGTGCTGGATTGCCTGAACCGGATCAAATGGACACAAGACGACACACTTAGCTATCGGATATCCTACGCTCATGGC
>CAZGVM010000136.1:0-9199 GCA_964528855.1 uncultured Desulfomonile sp.
ACAAATAGATAATCACTATTTGCTGTAATTCCCGTCAAAAAACTTCGTTCAATAAATCCTCGAGAGAGCCTCTTGCCTGAAATTGAGGCGCACCTAAAGCGCTGACGATCTTTCCTTCTTTCATGACAAGAATAGTGTCCGCAATCCTGCGTGCCTGGCCGATGCTATGTGAAACCGCGACAATTGTGTAATCTCTTTTGAGTTCTGAAAGTAAATTCTCTATTTTTTCAGAGGCCTTGAAATCCAATGAAGCGGTCGGTTCATCCAGCAAAAGTATTTCCGGTTCCAAAGCTAGGGTTCTCGCGAGGCAAAGGCGCTGTTGTTGGCCACCTGAAAGACTGAGCGCAGGTTCTTTGAGACGATTCTTAACTTCCGACCACAGATGTGCGACTGTTAGGGCTTGCTCCATTCTGGCGCCAATTTCGCTGGATGTTACATTAAGGACCAATTTCAATGGCAGAGACAAATTCTTTTCAATACTCGTGGGTAGAGGGTGAGGGGTTTGAAAGACCATTCCTACTCGACGTCTCAATTCTTCCAGTCGGAAACTGTCCCTGTATATGTCCACCGTCCCGTCTTTAAAACTGAGATTTACTGTTCCCTTGGTTCGAGAACCGGAAATTTCCTCGTTGAGGCGGTTGAGCGACCTTAGAAATGTGCTCTTTCCAGTCCCTGATCTACCAACTATAACGGTTAAGTTTCGAGGAGGTATTTCCACTGACAAATCGTTCAAGACCTGATGTCCTGAGAAACTGACACTCAGATTACGGGCAATTATGGCGCAGGACGCTTTACAGGTAGCCATCAACGCCAACCCTTAGCAATTCGGCCGTGAAACCAGTTCGCCGCTTGAAACAAAAGCGCAGTGAGGATCAGCAAAAGTAACGCGGATCCGAATCCACGGTTCAATTCTTCGGCTGTCCGATGTTCAGCCGCCAGATAAAAGATACTAAAAGGCAGAGCTTCGAATTTGTCGGTCAAACTTCCGGGAAGTCCGGAATTGGCTACTACGCCCGTCAGCAATATGACGGCTGTATCTTCGGCTGCCCTCCCTATTGCGAGTATCACTCCACTCAAAATACCGCGAGAAGCGTAAGGCAGGAGCACAAAACATATATTTTGCCACTTTGTGAACCCCAGGCTGGTTCCGGTAAGTCGCAGAGACGAAGACAAACCTTCCAAGGCCGTTTGAGTTGTACGGATAATGTAGGGGAGTATGAGGAGCGCTATACAGGCCGAAGCCAGGAGTAAACAGGTTGTGGCTTCAGGAAACAGGCTGGACCGCAAAAGCATGATCATGGCAAATCCGAAAAGGCCCATCACAATAGATGGCATGCCGGCCAAGAGATCAACTCCAAAGTTAATTGAAGATCTCCATCGGGAAATGGTGGAGTACTCGGAGAGAAAGACACCGGCCGAAATGCCAACCGGCAAAGCAATTGCGCACGAGATAAAAACAAGAAAGGCTGTGCCAACCATAGCAGGCCAAACACCATCCCAAACAGGAATTCCTTTGAAAATCGCATCGTACGGAGAGACATTTCCAAAGAGCAACTCCAAATTCAAGGTCTTAAAACCACGCCAAACGAGAAAACACAGGAAGACTGCAAAAATCACTATCGTCAGTAGGGATGACACATAAGACAAAACAATGATGGTTTTTTCCGCTAACCGTCTCATGAATCAAGACTTCCTGTCTATTGAGATCCTGCCCTTAAGAATCTTAAACCTCCATTAACAAGACCCGACACCCCGAACAACATGATTCCAGCGGCAAACAGGGAATTATATGCGGGACTACCGGCCTCTGTGGATACCACAAGAGCGATGTGAGCAGTCAATGTTCGGATGGAATCCAGCATTGAATGTGGTATTTGGGGCGAGTTGCCGGATACCATCAAGGAAATGATTGTATCTCCGATGGCGCGGCCGAACCCTAAAATTGCGGCGGCTAATAAACCCTTGTAACTCGCAGGGATTACCACCCAGATGAGAAGTTCGATCGGGCTAAATCCAAGCGCTGTCGTAGCGAGTTTAATTTCTGGGTCGAACAGTTCAAACTGTGTGTTAATAACAAGGGCTACAGTTGGTAACACCAAGAGGCTTAGTGTCAGTGTCGCTGCGAGCCACGAGAAACCGGACCCGTGATGAAAAAGTTCCCTCAAAGCCGGAATGAGAAGAAAGACTGAAACGAATCCATAAACAACGGTTGGAACGCTGGTCATCACACGCACAATCGCCATTGTAAGACCTGACAACCACCTGGGCCCCAATCCGTGGGCGAGGAAGCATACACCAACGCCCATGGGATAGGCCAGAATCATTGAGGACAACCCCAGGCCAACAGACCCCACCACCATAGGTAATATGCCGAACTCACCCTGGAATGGCCTCCAGTGCCATGAGAATACTAGCCAAAATTGATCCTCATAAAATATCGGCCATGAGAAATAAATTAGGAAAAATAAAATGGCTCCCACCGCAAAAATCGAAATCATGGCCGCAACAAATAGCCAAGATTCGATTAATGTCTCCGTCAGGCGCCTCTTGGAATCATTTCGACAAAGGTATGTATCCATATTTTTGGATTATCTGGGTTCCGTCGGTAGAAAGAATATATTCTATGAAAGCTTGGGCTATGGGAGTGGGGGCGCCTTTCGTGTTCATGTACAATTTTCTTACAACGCCGTAGGCGCCATTGAGGGCATTTTCCTGACTAGCATTGGCCCCATCAATGCTTATTGGTTTAACACTCGCATCCACGTGTCCAATACTCATATATCCGATTGCTGAAGCATCCTGCGCAACAGCGACCTTCATAGCGCCATTGGAGGGAACGACATTGGCTTTGTCGGCAACAGGGCCCTTTTTCAGAAGTTTTTCCCAAAATACCTCCCTGGTTCCGCTGGCTTCATCCCTGGTGTAAAGATGAATCTCCGCGTCTGCGCCCCCGACTTCCTTCCAGTTCTTGATTTCACCGGCGAATATTTTTGCCGCCTGGCTGGCTTTGAGGTCTTTTATGGGGTTCTTCGGATGAACTATCACCGCCACGCCGTCAACAGCGAAAGGAAACGTTTTTAACCCATACTTTTCAATCTCCTGATCGGTCAGTGGCCGTCCGGTATTGCCTATCTGCACAAGGCCCTCGCCCACTTTCTGGACGCCAACCCCGGAACCACCGCCCGCTATTGTGATACGAATCTTAGGATTTTGGGCCATTATGTTCTGCGCCGCTTCCTTCATTACCGGCACGTGAGCTGTGCCTCCAGCTATATCAAGCGTCCCGGTCAGTTTGGAGAATTGATCCAAATTCCCGGCATATATGGCGCCACATAATACCGAGACTAGAAACCCCGCAAAGGCGCCAACAAAAAGTCTTCGATTGAGATTGGAAAACATATTTCTTCCTCCGTGTATAACACTCTAATATATTTTAGGATAATCTCCTGAAAATTTGATGATGTTCAAAATCACGTCAACCGGCTGTATCCATTTCACCTAAAACCTGACAATATATACATAATCTTATTCAATAGTGAACATCATAAATTCCTATATTTGTTGTCACCTCTGTGTCAAGTAAAAATGGGTCGGATGGGTTTGCAAATTTCAGGGCAAACAACTATTGTAAATCGCAGAAGTTCTCCACAGAAAATTGAGTTCAGCTTAACGTTGGTTGCGTATTCCGTAGAGGGCCGCGCCAAGAGCGCCTATCATGTCCGGATCCTCAGGGATCAAAACGCTCCCGAGGATTTCCCGCCTGACAAGTTCAGCTATGCATGGGTTTCTGGCGACACCGCCCGAAAAGACTATCGGACCGTTTGTAGAAATTCTCCTAAGCATTGATATCGAACGCTTCACCACAGATAAGTGCAACGCCAATGCAATATCCGCCGGACGACTACCTCGAGCCATGAGAGATGTCGCCTCAGCCTCCGCAAATACCGTGCACATGCTGTTGATTTTAAGACCTTCAGTCCCGCCCAGGGCAAAACTGCCGAACTGTTCGATCGGAACCTGAAAACTCGTGGCCATAAACTCCAAAAACTTGCCGGTGCCTGCTGCGCAGCGGTCATTCATTTCGAATTTTTGAACTTTCCCCTTTGAGTCCAGGGAAATTGCTTTGGTATCCTGACCGCCAATATCCAGAATGGCCCGACATTCGGAAAACCAATGCTTTGCGCCCACTGCGTGCGCCTGAATTTCAGTTATTTAATCACCGCCAAAATGTTCCTGGGAGAGTTTTCTTCCATAACCCGTAGCGATGAGCCTTTCCGGTCTGATTTCATTAATCAGCCTTGAGGCCTGTTCCAAAGGATTGAAGGTGGTTTCAACTCTTTTAGACCCTATTACTTCGAGATCTTCAGCGTTTACACTAACTATTTTAATAGTTCTGGACCCTATGTCGATTCCTGTAACAATCAATTTCAACCCCTGACGTTAAGGCGTTCACAATCATCTATAAAATTAAAAGGGAGAGGCCGTGAGTTGTCCTCAGGCCTCTTGATGAAGAACTTATGGTGAAGCTCAATTAACTGATTCTTTCTATGAAAGCTTCAACGCGGGTTTTAAGTTGCTCGACATCTTCCATACTATAATCAGTGTCTATTCGGAGCGTCGGAATCCCAGCGTTTTCCAAAGCGCTCTCCACAGGCATCGCCTCCATCTGGTAAGGTTGACAGAACTGCAACCCGTAATGAATGACCCCGTTTGCGTTATACGCCGTGGTCATATCCTTGACATGCTGGAGTCTGTCAGGGTTCGGAGTAAATATGGCGCAATCTACCTGATAATATCTGTCGACAATCGCATCCATCAATTGATCAACGGTTGATCCGGAGTCATCAACTAGATTTCGAGTTCCTCTTTCGCCTACGCAAGATTCTTCTCCGACTATTACAGCCCCGCTGGTTTCCACAACCCAGGGTAACTTCCAGTTGGGGACAGCCATTGGACATCCTGAGAGCAGTATCCTGGGTGAGCCCTTCGGGATTGGACCGGAGCCGGTTTTTATTCTGTCCTCAAGCTCGTCGCAGATTTTGTTCACAGAGTCAGTGAACCGGATGGGATCATCATAAAAGAAGACCTGATTGATGAGTAAAGCGTCCAAACCTGATATGGGCGATGGGTCGGCTTTTCTTAACTGTGAAAGTCTGTGAACCGCGCGACGTTTATTGTTAACAATCTCGATACCTTTTTTGAGCTTAGCCAGGTCAATTTTTATTCCGGTAAGTTGTTCAACTTGATCCTTGAATTTAACATACTCGGCTTTAAGTAATGACTTTCCTTCCGGACTCTTCATTTGAGGAAGGTCCATGACATAAAGATTGGGAACTAGTTCCCCCAGAGACTCATAAGACTTTTTCTTGCCGTCACAGGTGTTTTCGCCCACGATCATGTCCGCTGATTCGATGTAAGGGCAAACTTTTCCTAGTTTGAATCCAAAGGCGGATTTGATTAGCGAACAAGTATTTCTCGGAAGAATTTTTTCGACTTCTTCAGTGGCAAAGTCCGCGCCAGTGCATAACCCTACCAGAGTAGCGTCTGCGGCTCTCACTATTTCTTCTGGAACAAACACACAAAACGAACCAACGACCTTTTTACCTTCCTTTTTTCCATCGAGCAATTCTTTGATTCTCAGACCGTGAACTTCGCTCATTACGAAGTTGAAGTAATCCATGCCCTGCGGCCGGGATTTTTGAGCCAGGAATATGTCTTGGTAGCCCTTGCCGAGAACCTGCAGCAACATGTCGTGCGCAGCCAAGTCAAGCCCCAGATCTTTCCACATAGGTTCATAATTTACAGTCATGCCATTCTCCTCACTTAATCGGGAATTTTGTCGGATAACATCAGTTTTAACTATTCATTTCATTTGGATTACCTATTCATGAACCTACAAATCATGTCAAGAAAAATAACGCGTTTAAATATGGGATCGGCTTTCTATCGTGCCGGACCTATGATTATTTCAACTGAAAACAATAATAAATACTTGCTTCTGTGATACGGATATGGTGATTACACGCCGCCTGCCCTTGTTGATATTGCATGAAATATTATATAAAACGAATTGACACATTATATATTCCGATGCTAACTATTCCAATGGACTGTTGGCTAATCTCTCATTACATTAGGAGTACGTTCATGTACAAGTTTTTCGGCTACACATGAGGTTGCCTGATCCGGGCGACCCGTGTTTGGTTCGCCTTGGGCTAGGCCGAAAGACTCTTGTAATCCCATCTCAATTTTTAAGTCTTTCCCTTCAAGATTCTTCTCAGGCCAGCTCAAAGGCTGCGATCATTAACTAAGGGGGCAATGGTACTGGGTACCCCGCGGGCTGCAAACCCGTTGGCTCGATCTAATAAATCGGGAGGAGGTTCGATTCCCCTTGCCCTCTCCACATTCAAATACGTTTGCTCGGGTAAATATGAAGCTTGGCGCCGCCTCAGTCACAATGCTTGCTCCATGAGCCGCTGGCTATTAACTAAGCGTCATTGATGAAGAGTTAGGTTACAAAAAAGAAACGGAGAGCCATGGACAAGTTCATCACCGTAGGAGTAGCGGGACACGTGGACCACGGGAAGACCAGTTTGGTTAAAGTTCTTACAGGCATCGACACTGATCGTCTTGGAGAGGAAAAAAGACGGGGTCTTTCAATTGAGCCAAGCGTTGCGCCGTGGCGGCTTCCATCAGGCAAAAGGATAGCCCTGGTGGATGTGCCCGGTCACAGCGATTTTCTTAAGAACACCATTCGAGGTTTGAGCAGTGTTGACATGGCGATACTGATTGTTGCGGCTGATGACGGAGTAATGCCTCAAACCAGGGATCATTTGGCGGTTTTGAATTTCTTTGACGCTAAAGGCGGTTTCATTGTCTTGAGCAAGACCGATCTTGTGGATCAAGAAACTATATCAATCGCGGAATCGGAAATTCGCGAGACAGTTGAGAACTCCTTCTTAAATGGGAAGCCAATTGTACAATTCTCCGCAAATGACCAAAGAGGGATTGATCAAATTATTAACGTCGCTGAATCCGAATCAGAGAGGATAGCAGGTAAGAGGCGGCACAGCCCATTTCGCCTGTGGATTGATCAAGTTCGTAGTTTTAGTGGTTTTGGCACGGTAGTTAGCGGAACAGTGTTTTCAGGTCAGATCACGCATAATGACACCGTTCAAATACTACCATCCGGAAAGGACGCAAAAGTCAGGTTTCTGGAAGTTCATCACGAAAGAGTGAGTCGGGCAGTCGCTGGTCAAAGGGTTGGGGTTAACATTCAGGGAATATCGGTTCAGGAAGTCAACGCAGGTATGGCGCTTGTTGCCCCTGGCGCTTACATGCCCGCCGGTATGCTCAATGCGAAACTTTCTATTTTGCAAAGGGTCCGGGCGCCGCTTGTCAACCAACAACGGGTCAATCTCTACATAGGGACACAATGTGTAAAGGCTTTGGTAGTTATAATGGAGCAGGACCGCCTCAGGCCGGGTGATGAGACGGGGCTGGTTCAGTTTAGGCTCCAAGAACCCTTGCCAGTCCTCCCTGGCGATCCTTATGTTATTTCCGGACTTAACTCCGTCGGCATCATGGGTGGCGGGAATATTCTGGAAACAACCAGAGAAAAGTTTAGAGCAGTAAAGAAGGAAAAGGATGTGTCCTATCTGAGGGCTCTTGGAGAAAAAGACGTCAGTAAGGTCACCGAACTCTTCCTCTTGAAGTATGCAAATCGTCCGGTAAGCGCTGAAGAAATTGCTTCCAGTGGTCTTCCTATCGAGAAAATTGAGGCGGAGGTCAAGTCAGGGGTAAAAACCCGAAAATTGATCGTGTTGGAAGGCCGGGGTTACTTTCCCAGGAATGACTACGAGACCTTAATAGCCCGACTGATGGACGTGACAAAAGAAATTTTGGAGGAAAACTCTTACAAAATGGTGGTCAAGGCAAATGAAATTCGTTATCGCCTGGACCCGGCGCTCGATGAATCTCTTTTTGAGAGAATGCTCCGCGATCTATGCGCAGAAGGCAAACTCCTCAGATGCGATGGGGGGTATCAAGTTCCTACTCTTGTGGGTAAATTATCTCCAAATAAGAAGCAACTGATAGAAAAACTGAAGGAATTCGCCGCTAGTCAGGGCTATTCGTCTTTCTCCGCAGGAACATTCTACAAGCTGCACGGCGAAGACATTCAATGGAGAGATGTCCAAAAAGCGCTCGATTACCTGCATGCGCAGAAAAAAATCGTTCGACTAAACGACGGGCGTTACTTAACTTGCGAAGCCCTCCAAGAGATAGGCGAAAAAGTCCGAACATTGATCCAACGTAAGGGGAGTCTAACTATCAAGGACGCCACTGAAATTCTTGGGTATGGCAGATTCAGAACCGTGCCTGTGCTTGATTACCTTGACACTATTGGGCTCACACGCCGCATTGGTGACGGTCGGGTTCTTAAATCGGAAGATCATCTGACAGCTAAACGGAGTGGCGTCATGGGGCCTCTTTCAAATAGATGGAGCCTGGTGTAGTCCAGTTAGCCCCTCCATGATATAGAAAGAACCTGCTTCGATGGGAATGACATCCAGTGTGCTGACCTCGTGGAGTTTTCCTTCTGAGGTGTGGATGAAGGACGGGATCTTGCCGCGAAGATCCAATAGGGTAGGGAGCTTGCTCGCTCCTTTCGTCTTTCGGAAATGCGCCCATGGGAACAGGGACAAGCATAAATCGATAGTCGTGGCGTCCAGAGCGTAAACGGTCTCGTTGAGATCTTCGAGAAACTCTTCTTTGCTGTAGAGCTTGCCATGCTATGCCCGAAGGCAAGCTTCTATATAGCATAGGTTCTCCCGATACGTGATCTGGGCAGGTAAATTCCTTGACTTTGTAGTTGCCGTTGCAGCGATCCAAGCACTGACGAAATACATGTAGAGGCAGAAACTCCAACACTTGAGAGAAGACGACTTTTCCTGAATACACGACTATGCCCCCAAACAAATTTTCTCCAAGGGTTGCTTTTTGACCGGGAATATTTCAAGTCGATTAATGACATAGTGTCGTTTTTTTGTAGAATCAGAGTATTTCCGACTGTTTTGAAGGCTGGCCGAAGCCATTTGGTTCAAGAGTTCATTTCTGAGTTGAACACATTTGGACCAATTTCAGTTTTCTCCTTCATTGACTTTAATCTCCATCCAAATGTAAATTCGAATAAAATAAA
>CAZGVM010000137.1:0-8859 GCA_964528855.1 uncultured Desulfomonile sp.
TGAGGCCCCTTCCCCGATTTCAGAAATTGAACTGGAACTGCCCAGGATGTTGGAACTGCCGGAGGAACCTCTCAAGGAAGCCGCTCAAGCTGAAAAACCTGAAAAAGCCCATAAACAACCACGAAAAAGACGACGTAGCAAACGCAGGGCGTCCAACGCGACGGAGGGACCTGAACATTCCGAAGGTGATTCCGGACTCATGTCGGTCAACGAAGACTCTCCGGATCAAAGTATAAATGTTGTTGAGCTTGTGGATCAAGCGTCCGAGAATAGTGAAGCCGTTCAAGCTGTCGAGCCTGCTGTCGAAAAAAAGAAGATAACCAGGACTTCTGCTAGAGCAGCAACTCGCTCAGAGAAACAAAAATTGGTCGTAGCAAAGAATCCGGAAGAACCTGTTGAAATCCCGGATGGCTCCAATAATCAAGATCAGAATTTACAGGCACAGCTTGTGGAATCATCGGACCAAACTTCAGAAATGACTCAATCGAGCGGAACAGAAATGGATGAGAATCCTTTCCGGCAGGCCCAACAGAAGAATGACGCTCCCGCCAAGAAATCAACATTACAGGATTTTTTACCATTTTCATGAATCGGATCACGTGAGACTTGCCTGGGAGAACTTGAGAGTTCATATATAATCTCTCAGTTTCCTCCAGGCTTAACAACTTATGAGTTTTGTTCACAGGTGAACTGATTGACCAATCTTACTAGGGAATATTCCAGCGTTCCACTCTTCGGAGTCGGGGCTTTAATCGTTCATGACACAAAGATCGCGCTGGTGCGTCGCGCTAACGAGCCTTCCCGAGGGCAATGGAGTATTCCCGGAGGATTGGTGAACCTGGGAGAAGCGATACTGGGAGCGCTTAAAAGGGAGGCGTTTGAAGAAACACGGCTGGTCGTAGAACCGGTGTTTCTCGTGGAGTTGCTGGACAGAGTGTTTTACGATCAATCCGGATCGGTTCAATATCACTATGTCCTGGCTGATTACTGGTGTGAGGTTTCCCACGGCTCTATTGCGGCCGGTTCCGACGCTTCCGAGGCAGTGTGGGCTCCTCTGGAGGATTTAACGAGATTCAACCTGGCCAACATCACGCTCCAGGTCATAAAGAAGGGTTTTGAACTTAAACAGGATGGCTCGTTACTGAAACATCGCTTAGGTATAAAATAACTTTTACCGCATTGGAGGGTTCTATTTGTCCGAGGAATGGAGGCGACTGGGGGCATCTTCTGAAATGCTGGCCCTGTCAAGCATTGGTCAGGCAAAAAACGTCATGGTTTGCCTCATTGATGTAATTGGAAAACTGGATGTCGAGCTGGTGTTTCAATCGGCAAAAATAGCCGTTTCAAAATATCCCCAACTGCACAGTTTTCTATCAGATATAAAGAGAAGAGGCCTCCATTATCTGGAATGGTCGCATGGTGATCCAAAAAACTTGCCCGTGTTCTTCCATGATCTCTCCCGCAAACATCTGAACGACGATCCTATGGGAAACGTGTTACTCACGCTAAACTCCAGACTGGATCGCAACTGGGACCTTTTGAAGGAGATGTCATCCGAGTTCCATTGCATCAAGCTTTCAGATGAACGCTTTCTGGTTGGTTGGCTGATTCACCATGCCGCAGGTGACGCTTCCATAGGCTCAGATGTCGGCAAGGACACATTGTTGATTTATTCTGAAACGGTGCATGGATCAAATGTTGAAAATTCTTTTGAATATCTCTCTTTTTCAGCATCACGAAAAAGGGCGGCTGTCAAAAAGAAAATGAGATTCTCTGACTACGTCAAGGATGTCAGGCAAACGATTCAGAATCTTCTGGTTAGCCCCACCTACCCGGTAGGCGGCGGCAAGAAAAGTGACTTGGGACAAAATCATTCCAAAAGGGTCTTCTCGAAAGATGAATCAGCCCAGTTACAATCCCGCATTAGGTCCAATGGCCTATCACTGGTAGATACTCTGGTAGCGGCAACACATTACGCCATAGATGACTGGAACCTGGAACGTAACGTAAAGCCCGGTTTTTTGACAAGTTCGGTCTCGGTTAGCATGCGCGGTAGGTTTGGGGGCTTGGATCAGGAGAACAGCAGTGCTCTGATTTTTTTCGAATCGTCCCCGGAGAATAGATCGGACGTAAGAAACTTTTTGAAATCCCTCGCAATAAGACGCATCCACCATTTCAGGAAACAGGAGGATCTCAAGCTGATCGAGAATATCAAAATGATGGTGGATGTGGTCAGAATTTTCCCCTACCGAATGAGAATGAAGCTCATAAGTTTCATTACCAACCAGCATGATTTTTCCACTGCCGTGACACTTCTGGGGGTGATTTGGCCAAAAAATGAAAAGGGAAGGCTTACTTCCGATTCAGCCTTGACTCAACTAGGTGATTTACAAATTGAGGAAATTATCGGAATCCCGTACAAAATGCTGTCAAAAACCAAAACGCTTCTGGTGGTCTATACATTCCGGAACCGTTTAAATTTTGTCCTTTCGACTTCGGGTATCCTTTTTACAAAGGACGAAAATGAGAAATTCCTGGATGTTATCATTAAGAAGCTAACCGGATTCTAGAGACATCCGATTCCAGGGCTGTCATACCGTGACATAGGAAAGAACCCCAAAAAGCCAATTGATGGATTGAAGTTTATTGTTTCGCAGCTTCATATAGACGTGCAACCGTCACGAAATTTCTTGGACGATCGCGCTTCCCAGGTTTCCACTGCAGTTGGCTCCAGGTATTTTGGCTTATATCTAGTGGTGTTATAGGTTTCCCCTCTCCACTGGAGGGCATCATTGCAAAGGATCTTTTTCACAATTATCAGATGCGTCATAATCAGCGTAAGATTGCCTATGGTCATGTACAATGAATAGTGTCGGGGTAGGCCTAATTGATCAAAGTACCTGATTGAGGCGTTGGTCATGGCCAAACCACATGCCAGCGGTAAAGCAAGCCAATAAAACGGCATGATTTCTGGAGCCCGTGTCATGTACAGAGCTAGTCCCAAAACAAAAGACGGCAGACTGACAAGGATGTGCATGGGCAAATATTTCAGCGCCGTGGACATCTTGTAGTTCATGGCAGCGCTCAGTATGCGCGTCCACCCCCTGATGACTTCTCTAAATCCACTATACATTCTTGTGCAAAGCATTTTTTGCCCATTGGCAAACAGCAGTCCTAATCCAGCCGCCTTGATTCTTTTGCCGATGCCTATGTCCTCAACCGCCAACCCTCTAACATTTTCGTGCCCACCTATCTTGTCATAGGCTTCTCTGCTCACCATGAAGAACATGCCATTTGCGGTGGCTACCGGACTCCCGGGATCGTTTACCCGAGAAAGCGGGAAAAGAATAGGGGCCATTGAAGCCAAAGTCGGTTGAATGGCTTTTTCCCAGAAACTTCCCAACACAAATTTTGGTGTTAGCGTGATAAAATTGATCTTTCTTTTCAGGACCTCGTTCAAACACTGCTTGAGCGCGCCAGGATGCAGGTTGCTGTCGGCATCCAGAAATGCCAGCCATGAACCTTTGGCATGCTTCGAGGCTACGTGTAAAGCATGACATTTTCCTGTCCATCCCTCCAGCCTGTGGTTGATCGATATCAAACGGCAGTTCTCTCTCTCTTCGAAGAGTCTGGACACCAGACAGGCCGTGGTGTCGGTCGAACGATCATCAACACAAATTACTTCCAGGTTGGCATAATCCTGATCAAGAATGGATCTTAGACACTGTTCTATGGCATGCTCTTCATTGTGCGCCGGAACCAGCACAGATATCAGCGGTAAATGTTTCGGCAAATTGACTTCGTTCTCAGGATCCAGCGTATGAACCCATTTTTCGTTCTCACGCAGTTCATGCAGCCGCATTAGCCAAAAGAACAATATGTAGGACAGGACAGCAACGCCGATTCCAAAAGCCAAATTATACAAGGTGTTGATCCTACGACAAAAACATACTGGAAAGACCTGATTGCATCATTCATTCTAGCAGAATAACTTCCACATGCTAAGTTATTTTAATGTGAATCATTAAAAAATGGAAATTCACCCAAAGTGTCCATCTAATCGGTTACAACAACAAATTTTTATATTTTTTTTGCTGCGCTGACTATTCCGAAACGTGAGCCGGTCTTAAAGCCATCTATCAGAGCAAGTGCGTTTGAACCAAGTTCCGCCAGGAATTCCTGCTCATCAAAACGATCATCCCTAGGATGTCTTAACATCGCTTTCAAAAGAGGATTTGCGTAAAGCGGGGGGTATATTTCCTCGAAATAAAAAATACCTCCGGGTTTGAGGGTCCTTGATATTTCGCTTATGGTCCTGCGCCAATCCAGGACATGGTGTATTATGCCGAAATTAACCACAGCATCAAAAGTGGCTTCCCCAAAAGGTAGTTCCTGGGCATCTCCAACGTAAAAATCGACTGTTTTACTCAGTCTGCGGGGGGTTAAAAAACATGCGCGCCTGACCAGTATTCCCTCCAGGTCGAACGCCACAACCCTTGAGAACCCCATTCTGTCTATCATCAGCCGAGCTCCTCGGCCCAGTCCGCAGCCTATTTCAAGGGCCAGGCTTTTTCTGTCAGGGGGAGCAAATTTCATCCATTTGTTGACCTCACGTCGCTGGAAAATTTCCCTTACAGGACTGTAGATCCAAACACGCTCAGGCCAGTTCATCAGCATTTCGTCAAATTTTGGATTCCTGATTCTTGCGTCCTCCTGATCATCATGTCTGGCCAAAAGTTTTTTAGCTTTATAATTTGCGGTCAGACGGTTACCTGTTGCCTACTGCAGGCTTACCACAAATGAAACAGCCGTCAAGATCAGAAAGGCGACCGGCAGGTAGCTGGCTCTATTGAATAATCTGGCGGCAGTAACCGGCACGGGTTCCATATACAACACCTTGGCAGGCCTGATAATGAGATACCACCCCAGACAAGCCGCCCCTACAGGATAGAGCCATCCAACCCCTTTGCCAGATACAGCGTAGATCGCAAGGCCTGCCAAAAAAGTCATTCCGCTCGCCACAACCAGGTAAAAAACCGCATCTTTCAATCCCTTGACAGTCAGGGTAGTTCGAGCCTGAACTTTGGAATCATTGTCCATATCTACAATGTCGTTCGCAATATTTTGACCGCCGACCTCCCAAGAAGCTAACCATAAAATCAGAATACCCACAAAAGCCATTGATGGATTCGAATCTACGGCCAACACGCCTGCAACCCCTCCACTGGCTTTAACTATTGCCGAAGGAATTATTTTCAGATGACTAATTTTTAGGAGCCTGCAGTATACGGCCTCCAGAGACGCAGATAGCACGAACAACAGTCCGCAGTATGGATTTAAAGCCCACGCTCCCATAATTGCTATGGAGCCCCAAAACATGAACCAGAGTATTGCCTCACGATGGGAAATTAATCCTTGGGCAACAGGATGCCTTACAAAAATTTCATCTACATCAAATAGCTCCTGTTCTTTCGAACAAATAGAAAGCCTTTGCCTGTCGATCTTAACATCAACAATGTCGTTGAGAGCATAAACTGCGGTGTATCCGGCAAAAGCAGTCACCAGGCCCAGGATCATCGTAGAATAATCCGGAAAAAATCCCAGGTATAACAATGCCGCCATAGCCGGTGTAGCAACGTCCAGCAAGGCATGAGGAGTTCTGGAAAGCCCCAGAAAAAGCTTGAATCTGGACCATGAAGAAACTTTCTCCAATAGTGAAACCTCCCCAGGCATCATTATTAAGTCGTTTTTAATCAATTAGATGTCTTTTGTCATTCATAGGGAAAGGTCAGCTTTCCACCCAGAAAACCGGTATATCCCACAGCAGACGAGAGCGCCACGAGGTTGAGCGTATACAACAGCACATAAGGATCCGTAAATCTTAGGGAGTCATCGATTAAAAAGATCCTGGTGTAACAGGCCACAATTGCAAGCGCCAACGCAAACCAGGCCATGTGTCTCTTGGATTTGATGATTTTGGAGTCAGAAGCCTCGTAATTGAAAATCCAGGTTAAATAGCCTGTTACTATGGATCCGACAATCGAAACCGAGCCAATCAAAAGCGTCAGGCAAGCGGCCCACTCCGTCGCTGAAGATCGTGTCAACAATGCCGCAATCTGCAGAACCGGAGTTACCATCAACAGCCCAAGCGGAAAATGAACCATCGCCGGATGCGGATGGCGTCTGAAAAACGGATGCTTTTCAAACAGTTCTTCTATGTATCCCTTCAACCCGATACTTTTCTGTTGGGAAGGCTGTAGAATTTGGCCCACCAATTCGACTCGTTCCAGCACTTCAGGTCCATGAGGCGCTGCTTTCAGGTCTGAAGTGAGGTCAGATCCGGCCTGGTGTCGCCTCATGTGAATTCCGCCAACCCAGCGCTTGCTGGAGGAAACGTCATAAACACGCCCCTCAACAGTCACCAACGATGGATTCCCCTGCTTGCCATCAGACTTCGAAATCTCCTCGACTGTGAATATTTTCATCGGCTTGTCATCCTAAAGCCCTGAATTATTGGGCTGCCAGGCTAAAGAAGAGCTTGCAGCTTCCAGCAACTTTCTCCAACCTGCTGGGTTATGAGCATGCATTTGGTCTCCGAACATCCGCCGGAACCACCCTTCAAAATCGTCTTGGGTTCAACCTGAAATTTGTCCGTTGAGTCATCACATTCATCAGAAATCACTTGAACTATCATCTGGACATCCGAATCAGAATAAATCGCTTGTGACCCTACAAAAACCCGAGGGTATCTCGGATTGCCTGACGTTTCAACTGGAGACAACTTTTCCGGCCTTTTACCAGGGGTAAGACGTGGTTCAGGCACACATCCCGAACAGCTTCTACATCCTGACATCATTAGCTCCTGTAAATTATTTTTTAGGCTCGAATTACTGAGTCAGTATTGCTACTAGCCGTATCAACAAACTAAATCTTGATCGGCCTTGTGTCAAGAAGACCCTGCTGACATCAGACCTGCTCTGTTTGACTTGGTTGAAGGTGGCTAAAACAAACCGTACTACTTTGGAGCAAGTATTTTGATCTCTTCAACCGAGCTGTTTTCAAACTCTTTCAGGACAGCTCTGATTATAGAGTTCTCCATTGCCTCACTTCTGATGGCCCGATGCTGGTCTGTTTGACCATCCGTGACAACATCGTAGGGCTTTGGATCCTCAAGAGAGGTCTCCTGAGACAACACCAAAGTTTTTACTTTAATGTTACCAAAAAAGTCATCAAAAATATTCTTTAATTCTGGTTTATTTTTGATCCTGGCCTCAAATTGTTCTTTCCACACATTCTTGGTAAAACCGATCTCCACCATTTTAGGCCCGTATGATACCAACTCTCCATGCTCCATCAGCGCCAAGACAGAATCTTGTCCTTGGGCCCGGATCACTGACTTTAGATCGGCCCAGAAATCGACAGTATTGCCTGTCAACCTCGAAGCAGCCGGTGATGTTATTCCGGTGTCATTCCTCTTCCCCTCAGATTCATTGGTCTTCAATCCGTTGTCCGTCACTGGGCATTCTGGAATATGTGCTTTTGAAAAAACGGGTCTGCTCTGATCATCACCCCTTGTAACAGGGCTTTGCCTGGTATGGCTTGGGACCAAACCTGTTGCATGCGTTCCTACGGATTTTTCCAACTGATTGAGCTTGTTCATGAGATTCCGAAGATCCACAAGTTGAGAGACGTTGGTCACTCGCAACATCAGCATTTCTAGGGCCACCCAAGGATTCAGAGATTTTTTGACCTCACTTTCAGATTTCAGTAAAATTGAAAAAAAGTTTTGCAGCGTCAGGGCCGAGGTCTTGGAAACCAGGTTTTTCATGTCCTCCATTTCAGAAGGACTGACGTCTACCAGTGTGCCAACAAGGCTGACATCGTCAATGGTGGCCACTACAATAAGGTTTCTGACAAACTGAATAAGATCAATCATGAATTGATCCGGATCATAGCCCCTTTGAAATGTTTCGTTGAGCAAGGCCAGCACTCCGGCTGAATCATTCGAAACAGCCATTCCTACCAGTTTTGCCAGACAATCCCTACCATCGATACCCAGAATTGACGAAACCTGTCCGACTGTAACAGGGCCATCACTGAATGCTATTACCTGATCCAGCATACTTAGCGCATCCCTGAAAGAGCCCTTGGCCTCTCTGGCTATGACATGCAAGGATTCCGTATCGGATTGAATGCCCTCTTCATCGAGTATTTTTTTGAGACCTGAACAGATATCCGAAGTCGATATAGTCCTAAAATTGTACTTTTGGCATCTTGAATTTATTGTAGCGGGAACCTTGTGTGATTCTGTCGTGGCAAAAATGAATTTTGCATGTTGAGGAGGTTCTTCGAGGGTCTTCAGCAGGGCATTGAAAGCATTGATGGATATCATGTGGACTTCATCTATGATAATTATCTTGTATAATGACCCTACCGGCGGATACTTGATGTTTTCATTTATTTCACGGATGTTTTCCACTGAGGTGTTAGAGGCCCCGTCAATTTCTATGACGTCTACACTATACCCACCGGTAATCTCCTTGCAGGAAACGCATCGGTTACATGGGTCGGCCTCGTTTTGAGACCGTCCGGTGCAGTTGAGAGATTTGGCAAGCACCCTTGCCACTGTGGTCTTTCCTACACCCCTAACCCCGCAGAAGAGAAAAGCATGGCCCACTCTACCAGATCTAATTGAATTTTTCAGAGTTGTTATGACGTGGTCTTGCCCTACTACATCGCTGAAAGTTGAAGGTCTGTATTTTCTTGCAAGGACTAGATAGGGAGGCATGTACTCGAAGAGATCTCAAATAATCGGTTGGGAACACGCCGACAATCTGGAGAGGGCCGACCCCCGAGATT
>CAZGVM010000137.1:8869-9141 GCA_964528855.1 uncultured Desulfomonile sp.
GTGAGATATTTGGAGATACGCCGTCTGCTAGTGGTGCGGCGACCACCGAGATTACGTCCGCTGCTTCCTTCCGGACCTGACGGGTTAAATAACTCCAGGTCGCCCTCACCGGGTTGCCGGCGTCTTTTACAAAATTCAATCCCACTTTGAGGATTGACTCAGTCTTCAGCCTACGCTTATATCAAATCAGAGTTTCGCCGTCAACAAGTTAGGCGATCTTCGGTTCGAATCAAAGCGGTTACCGGCAAAGCGACGTAATTCATGAAGGAGTT
>CAZGVM010000138.1:0-8810 GCA_964528855.1 uncultured Desulfomonile sp.
GCTCATGCTGGCTGAGGGTCTCCAGCAAACACTGGTTGACACGGGGTCGGCAGACAACGTCGTAGCTCTGAGAGGTTCAGCCGAAACTGAAGTGTCAAGTTCCATAGAAAGAGAGGCCGCCTCGATCATTGTCTCTCAACCGGAGGTCGCTCATGACTCATTTGGGGATCCTCAGGCTTCAAAAGAAACACTGGTTTTGGTGACCCTACCCAAAAAAGATTCGAATTCACCCACAAATGTCATAGTCAGAGGAGTTGGACCCCATTCTGGAGAATTGAGACCTCAGGTGCGCATTCTTTCCGGACGCAATCCCGAGCCTGGTTCACACGAAGTGATAGCCGGAAAAAATATCTCAGACAGAATTGAGGGCGCTATTCCAGGCGGGAAAATTCATTTTGCCATGATTGACTGGGACGTGGTTGGAGTCTTTGACGCTGGGAAAACCGCGTTCAGCTCAGAGATATGGGCCGATAACGATCAGATCATGTCTGCTTTCAGGAGAAACAGCTACTCTGTGGTTATCATGAAGGTGATGGGAGCCCGAAATTTTGAGACTTTGCAAAAAAGACTGACTTCGGATCCAAGGCTCAGTATTCAGCTGAAACGAGAGTTGGATTTTTATCGTGATCAGTCTGAAATGATGGCAAAATTCATCAGGATCCTCGGTTTAGCCATGACGACTTTCTTTAGTGTGGGGGCAGTGCTGGGAGCCATGGTCACCATGTACACGGCAGTAGCCAACAGAACCAGAGAAATTGGGGCCATGCGGGCTCTGGGGTTCGCCAGGACCAGCGTTATGCTGGCATTCCTAGCCGAGTCAATATCCCTTGGCCTTGTCGGAGGCCTGGCTGGCCTCGCTGCCGGCTCCTTGCTTCAGTTGCTGACCATTTCAACGATGAACTGGGAAACATTCTCTGAACTGGCCTTCGGATTCAACCTCACAACCCGAATCGTCGTCTACACTATGCTTTTTGCTCTCGGCATGGGGCTCACAGGTGGTCTCATGCCGGCCATGCGGGCGTCCAGATTGAAGATTGTCGATGCTTTACGCGATAACTAGAACAATTTCTTACACGACAGTCAAAAATGTTCTGGCAGGAAAAAACAGCGACAACCAATGTTTGAAATATATGAGAAGTTATTCGATGGGGTTACATGGGCGGGGACCGCAAAATCGAAGTCACTGTTCGCGGCCCCGGCTCAAAAAATACTGGCCTTGCAAATTAGCAGAAAATATATTCTTAAAAATAAATATATCAGTATTTCTATAATGTCAAGAATAATTTCACATGTTCGAGTTGTAGATAAAAACAATGGCTTTCTTATCAAATTCCTAGATTTCAATGTGGGTTTCGAGCCCTCAATGCCCATCCGCCCTAACTGTAAAACAGGACTTGAAATGCAAGAGAACATCGGGACGTAATAGGCCAAACGGGAAAACGGCTGCTACTTTGGCTGGGTCATTGTCGGGCGCGTTGAGCCCCTATTTTCTTTTTAACCTCAGATATTTTCCAGGAAATGATGGATCGCCACTTGGGATCTTTCACCAGAGGTAGGGCTCTGTTGTATGTGTCAAGCGCCTTCGCTGGCTGATTTCTGATTTCATACAGATTGGCGAGATACTCCATTGCCAGGTAATAATCAGGCTTGAGCCTAAGGGCGCTTTCATAGTCCTGAATAGCCCGGTCAATCCTGTCAACCATCTGAAAAGCGGTAGCGCGTTGCACATAAGCGGCGGCGTTAGAGGAATTCAATTCAATGGATTTTGTAAATGAATCAATGGATGACTCCCACTGCCGAGACATTGATTCTACGCAACCTTTGGTAAAGTAGTCCGCTGCATTGGAGGCCAGCGCAAAACCCGGCAGACTCATCATGCAGGCAAGAATCGCCGCTTTTAACTTTAATACTCTCATTGAGGCCATAAGTCGCGCTCTTTGTTTTCTGAAGATGCTCGATAAGTACTATCTTTGGCAACTATAGCACATTTCACGCCTCCGGTAAATTCCATTTTTGTTATGTAAGACCAAGCTAATAAACATAAGCCTTTGTATTGTAACATGGTTTATCCAGTAATCACCATGGGTCCAGGCTTTTTGAGTCTATGGAGCAGATAGCCTTGTTTGAAATTTGTCCAAAAAAAATATGAAACCTGGAACGAAACAAACTCAGAAACATGTTGTCAGCAGTTGCAAGTTGGATCAAGAAAGCTGAGCCCGTTGCAGCGGCGTCAATGGTTTTGTTCAGATGCCGTGGGGTTCCGATGAATCCAGCAGGACGACATGTAGAAGGATTACGAAGATGGCAATGAAAAGTGGTTTTGGAAGAATTTTCGCAGTTGCGGCAATTACCAGTGCAATGGTCATGGTGTCGTTAGGTCTCAATGGAATTGCAATCGGCGCCGATACGGCGAAAGAAAAGCCGGTGGATCTGAAGGCTATACAGTCTGATAAAAAGCCCACGGCCTCTGAAACTGAAATTGCAAAAACTGGTGAAAAAACCGTAACTGTGACGGACACCACACAACTGCTGATCAAGGGTTCCAGGAAATTCATGGATGGGGCCGAAATGGTCAAAGACAAGAAGGACCAGCCCACCGCGGAAAAAATGATGCTTGAAGGTCATAAAATGATGGCCGAATCTGAAACGGCATGGGCAAAAACGAAGAAGGAACTCTCATCCGCCCAGAAAAGCGTCTCTGAAGGTCATGCCATGATGATGAAGGGCTACACTATTCTAAAAGGTGACAAAAATACGGAGCAGGGTACACAGATGGTTGCAGATGGCTACAAAAAGTTGAACGAAGGCCTCAAGTCCCTTCAGCCAGCGACCAATGGGAAAGACCGGAAATAGCGTTGATGAAGATTATAACCTCATAATTGACGGAACGCCGCATGAGCCGACTTAATTTTTGTGGCCATGCGGCCACACCCGCCGCCCGCCGTAGACTCCCACAAATTTATCCACTCAAATCCGGTTGCGAAAAGAAGGTCTATTCAGACACCAGATGTGAGGCTTATTTGGCTCCATGTGATTCCAGTAACTTAGCCATTTGCCTTGCGCCCATCGACAAAGCCCATTTGTACGCTGTCCAACCGTTACGATCAGTGGCTTCCACTGATGCGCCACTTTCGAGGAGCAGACGGGTCAGCTCATAATGAGATTCCGAAACAGCGATAATGAGAGCGGTGGCGCCATATTGATCTTTCGCCTCCAGGTCGGCGCCATGTTCGGTCAATTCTTTGGCAATTTCTACATAGCCTCGACGGCTTGCCCTCATCAACGGAGTCCAACCGTACTCATCAGTGGCGTTTAGATTAGCGTTGTGTTTTATCAGGAGCCTGGCAATTTCAAGATGACCTCGTCTGCAGGCCTTCATGAGAGCGGTGGCGCCATATTGGTCCGCTGCTTCAGGACTGGCGTTGTTGGCCAGAAGCAACGCCACTAGTTCCGTATGCCCCATGGAGGCCGCCCATAGCAAGGCGGTCCAGTGTGATGGTGTTTGCGCGTTTATGTCCGCCCCTCTGGCAAGCAATTCCTTGACCAGTTCTAATCGCCCCTCAGAGGCGGCCAGAATCAGGGGGGTGTATCCGTACTCGTCAGAAGCGTTCGGATCGGCTCCCTTGTTCAGAAGAGCCTTTACCTTCTCGAGGTCGCCTTCGCCTGTCGCCAGAAGCAATCTATTGTCCATTGCGGTTCCTCCAACAAATACAACACGATTAATTAAGAGTGCGAGGTGTTGCGGCAGTGGTTTTCCTGAAAAAGACGTGCCCGGAAAATGGTTAAAATTATTTTTTCTCGGCCTGTTTGAGCTCTTTTATAACTTCCTCATGTCGCATGGATTCCGCCCACATCCTGGCCGTCCAACTGTTCCTGTCCTTTGCTTCAGGATTGGAACCGCTTGACAAAAGAAGCTTGACGACTTCATGGTGGCCCTCAGCCGCTGCCATTATCAATGCAGTGGCGCCATACTGATCCGCCTCCTCCAGGTTGGCGCCTTTGGCGACCAATTCCCTGACGACTTCAGCGTAACCTCTACGAGAAGCTCGCATAAGAGCCGTCCACCCGAATTCATCTTCAGCATTTGGATCGGCGTTATTATCCAAAAGGACACGAGCCACTTTGTGAAAACCTCTTCTGGATGCCTTCATGAGGGCTGTGGCGCCGTACTGGTCCACTGCGTCCGCAATCGCTCCATTCTTTAAGAGTATTCCCACTGCGTCAGGAAAACCCATGGATGCCGCCCACATCAGAGGGGTCCACCCGAAAGCGTCTCTGGTATTAACATCGGCCCCAGCAGCCAAGAGTTCAGTAAGTTCATCCACATTGCCGGTAGTGGCCGCACTAAGTAACCTGTCATTCATAACTGCATCCTCCTCCGATCTGATTTTACCTGAACCGTAACTAAACCTGCAATTTGTTGATTATCAAAATGAAATGAGACTGTTTTGCCATGCAGGACAACCACATCTCACATCACCGGGCCTGGCAATCGGCCCAAGACAGTCTAATTAACCTCTTATAGCACGCCGCCACTTTCTTTACACTAGCTAAATGACACGTTTCGATGCCGGACGCTATCGAAACGGTATCGCATAAAAACAAAAAGGACGCTTGTCGTGAAGAAAAGCGTCCCACTATATTAGACTGTAGATTTAAAGTAGTATCTTGAGTGACTATCTCCAGCCACCGCCGCCTTTGCCTCGGCCGCCACCGCCACCCTGACGTTCTCCACGATCGCGGTCAGTCCGTGGACGAGCCTCATTAACTTTAATGCTTCGACCCATGAAGTCCTTGGCGTCCAGTTCCTGAATTGCGCGTAAACCGTCCTCTCTCTCGGGCATTTTAACAAAACCAAAACCTCGCGGTCGTCCCGTGAATTTGTCGGATATAATTGTTGCAGATTCAACCTGCCCGTAACTTTCGAACAATTCCTTGAGTTGGTCCTCGTTGGTGTCGAAAGACAGGTTACCGACATAAATGTTAATAGCGGCCACTTTTTCTACTCCTTTGGTGAAATAGCCCTCATTTTTGATTTCAAGAGCATGTTGGAAGGCGAGTTCGCCTGTAGTCCCGGACGGATTTTGTCTGAAGATGCGATGAATCGGAGCACGAGCGTTGTAACCATAAAAACCTATCTTGCTTCACGCCCGTGAACCTGATCGGTCGAGGGGAAAAGACAAGTCTAATCTAACAGAAATCTAAAACTAACACGTAATAATTGTCAAGACAAATTAGCTTCATACTTATCTGAAAATGTCAGCGTCCAGGCCGGCAGCTTCGACTAATTTATTCCTGACGAAAAGATGGTTGCGCCTTCAATTGACATGGGTGATTCCCTTTGTTAACAATTAAAAACCAACCATTAATGAAATGCAAAGGATGAAGTCAATGGCGGATATGGACGGATTACGGGAAGCTCGAAATGTTGCTGCAAGGCACTGTGCGGGAGGCTCAGGTTACCATTTGAGAGGCTGTGATCATCTCGATTGGGGCATGAAGAACAGGTTGGCCCGGATTATCAAGCCGGAAACCGGTCGAACGGTCATGCTGGCAGTGGATCATGGCTACTTTCAGGGGCCGACTTCCGGCCTGGAGATCATGGAAGATACCTTGAGGCCACTGGCTGGACATGCGGATTGTCTCATGCTTACAAGGGGGATCCTGAGAACTTCTGTTTCTCCCGCTGTTCAGGCTCCGATAGTGTTAAGAGTTTCTGGGGGACAAAGTGTTCTGAGTGAACTATCGAACGAGAACTGGAACGTGGCTGTAGATGACTGCATAAGACTCAACGCAGCCGGAATGGCTCTATCGATTTACGTTGGAGCGCCTTACGAACATCAGACGCTGGAGGCCTTCGCTGACCTTATTGATGCCGGATATTCGGCCGGAATACCGGTTTTGGCTGTTACTGCAGTCGGAAGAGACATGGAGCGTGACGCTCGCTACCTTTCACTCTCATCAAGAATCGCTGCTGAAATGGGCGCCAACATAGTGAAAACCTATTTCTGCGAGAATTTTGAAAGGGTCACATCCACATGCCCGGTCCCGATTGTCATGGCCGGTGGAAAGAAACTGCCCGAGATAGAAGCGTTGACAATGGCCTACAACGCCGTTCAGCAAGGAGCGGTTGGTGTTGACATGGGACGTAACATATTCCAGTCGGATTGCCCAATCGGAATGATAAAGGCTGTCAAAGCGGTGGTTCATTTTGATGAGAAACCTGAAAAGGCAATCAGGATTTATGAAGACGAGAAAAAGCAGCTGAATGTATAGATTGCCATCTTATATCTATTACAGGCTTAACACGAGTACTTTTATTCCAGGTGGTGCATATTATGCGCGTGGCGGTTTATTACAACAACCATGATGTGAGGCTACAGGAAAGACCGGTTCCGCCGATATCCGCTAACGAGGTTTTGGTGAAGGTTTGGGCTAGTGGCGTCTGTGGGAGTGATGTTCTTGAGTGGTATCGTCTCCCGAAGGCCCCGCTGGTTCTGGGGCATGAAATTGCCGGAGAAATTGTAAAGGTTGGAGCGGATATTGAAAACTGGTCAGTTGGGCAGAGAGTTTTCGTATCTCATCACGTTCCCTGCAATATGTGCAGGTACTGTTTGTCTGATCACCATTCAGTGTGTGACACACTAGCCAAAACGAATTTTGATCCCGGCGGATTTTCGGAGTATCTGCGTGTGCCGGCAATCAATGTTCGCAACGGAATTTATGAGCTTCCATCAGGGATGAGTTATGAACAGGCTGTTTTTGTGGAACCTCTGGCATGCGTCTATCGTGGCCAGCAACACGTGGGCTGGAAGCCCGGGCGCCGTGTGCTTGTCATCGGGGCTGGCATGGCCGGATTGCTTCACGTTCAGTTGGCGGTGAAAGCAGGAGCAGCTAAAGTGGTCGCAGTAGATATCAACCCTGGACGACTTGAAATGGCACGGGCTTTTGGAGCTGATCATACTATTGTGGCCGGCGGTGACATGATCGACAGCTTCAAGAGCCTGAACGACGATCGACTAGCTGAAATAGTGGTGGTCGCCACCGGAGCAAAGACCGCTGTGGAACAGGCATTCCAGGCAGTTGATAGGGGAGGGGCCATTCTGTTTTTTGCCCCAACTGACCCAGGAGTCAAGATCGACATGCCCTTCAACGATCTCTGGCGTAAGGAAATTTCCATGACTTCCTCTTACGCTGGCAGCCCCAGGGACATCCTGGCTGCTATTGAACTTATTTCATCCGGTAGAATATGTGTTGATCCTATGATCACGCACCGCCTGCCACTTGCAGATACTCAAAAAGGCTTTGAGCTTGTTGCTGAAGCGGGCGCTTCCATCAAGGTGGTCATAGAACCGCAAACTTAGGCTCGGCTGTGGGGGCCATTAGTAGTTTTTTGTTCGTTTAATGAAGACTCAGCTTAAGTATTTTTTACTTACGTCTTTGTTACGCCAACTGGTGAATGCAAGGCTGTTTTTTCAATGGAGGTTTTGAAGGCAGGCTCCCTGGAAGTGGAACTGCCCAACCCGGTGTCCTGCTGCCATCGCAGTTTCAAGACAGGAAAAATATCGGAAATGAGATCGACTCCGTCGTCTGAAATAGAAGCTAGAATCAATGCGTTGAAGATCAGCATGTCGGCTCGGGAAATTGATTTGGCAATAATTATCCAGAGGGCTGATCTTTTTTACTTTTCAGGAACTGCTCAAGACGCCCATCTTCTGGTTCATGTGGACTCGGATCCTTTGTTGCTGGTTAGAAGAAGCCTGGAACGCACCCTGGAGGATTCTCCGATAAACGACATTCGTGGAATAAGCAGTTTCGCTGCCATCAAGGAAGCGGCAAATAAATTAAGTAGCTCCGGGTTCAAAAAAATCGGACTTGAGCTAGATGTTCTTCCTGTCAACAACTTCAGGATGTATGAGAGGTTATTTCCGGAAGTTGATTTTGTAGATATTTCTCCTTCCATTCGCAGTTTGCGCGCTGTGAAATCCTCTCATGAGATAGACTTGATCGGCAAGGCAGCAGAGCTGAATGATTCCATGTTTGTTTACGCCAGGGAGATTCTAAGGCCAGGAATGATTGAGATGGAGTTTGCCGGACTTCTGGAAGCTTTCTTGAGAAAACGGGAGCACCAGGGGCTCGTCAGAGTCAGAAGCTTCAACAATGAAGTATTCTACGGTCACATAATGTCCGGCACTAATTTGGCCATGCCCAGTTGTTCAGTCGGACCGACCGGCGGGCCAGGCCCAAACGCCTCCATGCCGCAGGGCGCAGGAACAAGGAAAATAAAAAGGTATGAACCGGTTCAGATAGACTATGTTGGCTCTTACAAAGGCTATATTGTTGATCAGGCAAGGACATTCTTCATTGGCCAGGCCGGCGATGAGTTTCTGAAAATCCACGCCTTGGCTCTGGAGATTCAGCAGGCAATGATTGACGAAGGCAAGCCTGGGGTGGCGGCCGAATCCTTATACGAAACCGCCACTAACATGGCCGCTGAGGCCGGTTGTCTTGAGGGATTCATGGGCTATCCCCAATCCGTTCCTTTCGTAGGTCACGGAATCGGGCTTGAACTGGATGAGTTGCCGATAATAGGCAGGAAATCTTCTCACATACTCGAAGAGGGGATGGTGATCGCCCTAGAGCCTAAATTCATATTGCCCGGAAAGGGATTGGCCGGAATAGAAAACAGTTTTGTTGTGGGAAAGAATAATTTGGAGAGACTGACAAATTTTGATGATCAGATTCAGGTTCTGGACGCTTAGGGGGTGTCGCAGGCCAAATCTGAAGTCCGGTTTTGAATTCGTATGCTG
>CAZGVM010000139.1:0-7317 GCA_964528855.1 uncultured Desulfomonile sp.
TGTGGCCATTCTCGCATCCATTATCGGAACTTTCGCCGTAAAACTGAGCAGAACAGAAAAAGAAAAAACGCTCTACATCATGGGCGCCCTGTATCGTGGCATGGCAGTTTCCGGTATTCTGGCAGCCATCGCCTTCTATTTCGTGGCTGACAAGCTTCCTCTGGGCATGCCTCTGGAAGTTAAGGGAGCTATCGGTTATTCAATCAGTTCCATGGGCGTGTTCTGGCTGGCGGTCATCGGTTTGGCAACCACGGGCCTGATAGTCGTCATCACTGAATATTTCACCGGCATGTATGGACCGGTGAAATACGTTGCACAAGCAAGCACCACCGGTCACGGAACCAACATCATCGCCGGTCTTGCCATCAGCATGATCTCGACGGTTCTCCCCGTATTGGTCCTGGCTGGCTCCATCCTGCTCGGCTATAGCCTGGGCGGAGGTTTCTCTGGAAGCCCCGGAACCGGTCTGTATGGTATCGCGGTTGTCGTTGTCTCCATGCTCTCCATGACTGGTATCGTTGTGGCCATTGACTCCTACGGCCCCATCACCGACAATGCCGGTGGTATAGCCGAAATGGCCGAACTTCCTCAGGAAGTCAGAGACAGAACCGACCCGTTGGATGCCGTTGGTAACACCACCAAGGCCGTCACAAAGGGTTATGCCATTGGATCAGCCGCTCTGGCCGCTCTGGTTCTTTTCGCTGAATACACCAGGGCTATAGAGGAAGTATCCAAACAGGCCATCAGTTTTGACCTTTCCGATCCAAAAATCCTGGTAGGATTGCTGATAGGCGGAATCATTCCTTACTTTTTCGCCGCTCTTTGTATGTTGGCGG
This sequence comes from uncultured Desulfomonile sp., assembly GCA_964528855.1. Taxonomy (GTDB): domain Bacteria; phylum Desulfobacterota; class Desulfomonilia; order Desulfomonilales; family Desulfomonilaceae; genus CAITZA01. The sequence goes on from CAZGVM010000139.1 coordinate 837, forward strand.
TTGGTAAGGCCGCCGGTTCTATCGTTGACGAAGTCCGCAGACAGTTCCGTGAGATTCCGGGCCTCAAAGAAGGCCTACCCGGCGTAAAGGCCGAATACGGAAAGTGCGTGGACCTGGTTACGGCTGCGGCTCAGAAGGAAATGGTAATTACTTCATTGCTGCCCGTCGTGATTCCGTTGATAGTTGCCTTCGTTCTCGGTAAAGAAGCCCTTGGCGGAATGCTGATCGGCAGTATTGTAGTCGGCGTGTTCCTCGCCATCGCTATGACCACCGGTGGAGCAACCTGGGATAACGCCAAGAAGTACATCGAAGAAGGTAATCATGGCGGCAAAGGTAGCGACGCTCACAAGGCAGCAGTTACCGGCGACACCGTTGGTGACCCTTACAAGGATACGGCTGGCCCCGCTCTCAACCCTGTTATCAAGGTTGTTAACATGGTCGCCCTGTTGCTGGTTCCGTATATTGTGTAATAAGCTTTAAAGGCTCTACAGTTTGGGTACAAAGCCTGCGTTTTCGGACGCAGGCTTTTTTATTTGCAGATGACTCCTCCAGTGGGGCTTCTGCTGCGCATCGCATCAAGGACAGGGAGCATCAAATATAGTGGGTCATGATAATATGTCGAGGGGAGTGAGAGTTGATCTTTAGGGAAGCATGTCGTATGCGTAGACTACACTTTTGAAACCGGAGAGGTTAGGGAATAGCAACGGGTTTACGAGAATGAGAACCAGAGAATTTTCACCCTCATTCTTGAAGTCCCGGATGAGGAAATCGGAAATGATGCCGGGGCTGGTCACAGTTTTCCATTTGTCCACAAATTTCGCTCCGTCCCAACTCAATGCTTCCACCAAACTTCCGGAATCTACCTGCTTTATCAGGAGCAGTTCATTGAAAGAAGCGCCACCGGCTTTGGAGATTAAAATTCTTCCCGGGAATATCACATTTTTTACCCCGGATTTCGTGGTGAGCCGAAGACGTTTGCCGACTCCGTACATTCTGTCCTGCTTGACGCCGAGGAGTCTGTTTTCTTCGTCGAAGGCCATGAGACGCTGGTCCTGACTGAGTACGAGCCGGACAAAATCCTGTCGTTCACCCACATGGCCGGAAGCATAGCTCAACAAAAAAGTTCCCGCCGGCAACTTTATTGTCCCGGCCTCCTCAGGCATTCCGTTTTCAATCCTGTAGAGGATCATGGCGCCGGAAAACATGTCTTCCACATCGGTTCGCTGCCCCAACAATACGGGCTTACTATCGACGGTAGGCTCGAGCGCGGTTTTTAGAAGGACATTCGGGAAACGTTTCAAAACAGACAGATTCATGTTCTTGTAGGTCAGAATGCTTGATTCCAAACCGTGAGGCAACTGATAACAGAGTATCAACTCGGCGACACCGTCACCATCCAGATCCTGAATTTCCGCGGAAATATAAAAAGCCGGCAGTTGCGCATATCGGGTCAAAGCTCGTAGACCGCCCGTTTCAAACCTCGATATTGTTATTCCGGAGTCATCTACAAACACAGTTTCATTTTTGCCGTCACCGTCAAGATCGCCTATGTCGATTGATGAGATGGCCAAGGGCATCTCCGGACTGCGCCATGGCCCGGTGTTTTTAGGGACGCTAACCAGAGTTGAGGCCCTTCCATGGGACTGAAAAGATCCAATGGCCTGATTTTCTCCGCGGTAGAAGGGGAGCTTGGCCGTTCCATGCAACCGCCTGGCCACTGCGCCCAAAAAAGTCTGCAGTATGCCCGGTAAAGCATGAATATTCTCCACGCGAATGTCAGTGGTCACAACCGATCTATCCGCTGACTTAGCCCACATGGAGCCCCTGAAACGGAACTGGTTTTCTTCCCGTCCCACAAATCCAAAAATGGCCAGGTCGAAACCTTTCCGGCCTGCCAATTCGATTGCCTGAGATTCCATGGAAATTGATGGGTCGGCGTCCACGCCCGTGTTCACGTCACGCGCAGTATGAATGGTGTAATCGGCCCCAAGCCCTTCAATCGCCTCTTTGAGCGTTTTGTTGGCATGATCCACGAAGGAAACAAGTTCTACCGATTGTTCCGAGGATGTAATGGTGAAAGGAATTATCAGAAGAGATTTTTGAGAGCCGCTGTTCTGGGTTTCTGCGGTGGCTGCGCCAATCAAACCAGCGCTCTGAATCAGAGTCAGCCAGATAAGAAATAAAATCTTGAAGAGGGGCCTTTTTGAGCCTGATCGCATTCTATTTTGAAAGCCTCTTTGATACCTAAAAAAAAACCAACTGACTCTGCAGTTGGCGTAGGAGGAAAAGATTCTTTTCTTGGCAATAGGGATATGCAATGGGCGTGCCACCCTGTTTTCTGATGAAAACAAAAACTGTTATAGCTATTAATATCAATGTATTATGATGTGAAACCCTTTGCAGTGGCATTGTTTTCGTTATACCTGTCAGGCTTGTATTTGTTCAAAAATTTGAACAAATCGCGCGTTCAATTGGTAACAGGTTGATATTGCTGATATCTTCTGTGTATAAAAAATTATGCATGGCGCCGAAAATTTGAACATCCTCAATTAACACTTATGAGCATCTTTTTTATGAACTCAAAATTGGCTTTTACGTTGGACGAACCTTGAACTGCCGGTCCATGTCCCGGTATCAGGAGTTCCACCTTAAGTTTAGCCAACTCGTCAACACTCTTTTTGAGGAGTTTTGCATTTCCGCCCGGCAGGTCCACTCTTCCAACGCTTTTCAAAAAGACTGTGTCGCCGGTGAAAAGTATCTTATGCCTGGGCCAGTAGATGGAAATTCCTCCTGGACTGTGGCCTGGCGTCATGATTATTTCGAAATCGTGTTTTCCCAGGTTCAGTGCGCCGTCCTTTAAATAGAAATCCAGATCAAAAGCCGGCATTTTTTTCCCCTGAGCTGAGTACCAGGACGCGCCTGTAGTCAGAATATATCTTTCCTCTTCTTGGGACATGGCAAATTTCAAGCCTGACTTTTTAAGAGCAAGCGCGGCTTCAAGATGATCCGGATGTCCGTGGGTGCAGATAACGAGCTTGAGTTTGCGGGAATCAAAACCGTCCTGTGTCATTTTCTGGAACAGTAGATCGAGATACTTTCCGAGTCCCGGATCAATGACTAGGGGAACTTTGCCGTCTATTACAATGGTGTTACAGTTATTTTCCCTCGGATTCGACCATAGGTAAATATACAGGTTATCGGATATTTTCATTTTGCTTTGCCTTACGTCGATTCGTCAGTCACGAATTAACGGTACTGACAGTTTGATTCCGGAAGGGTTCTAATTTATATCACTTTCGCATTGTTTGCAGATAAGGTCATTACCTCTCTTCACCATCCGGCTCAGCATCGTGTGTTCACCACAAATGGAGCAGGCTCTTGTTTCGACAATTGAAGCTTCGGGAGGGGCAGGGGTGTCGATGTCAATAATTTCGAAAATTTTCTCCGGATCTGAGGTTATCAACAGATTGATCGATCTGTTCCTCATTTTCTTGAACTCCTGGATTTCTTCCTGAGTCGCATTCCCTGAATCAATTTTTTGACGAATGGCTCTCATGTTGGAGCGAAAGGGCATTTCTCCTTTGAGAGCGACGCGAACGGCTTTACCGGTGTTTCGGTCAAAGACAGTGTAAACCTGTTTGCCCCAATCCCTGAAGACGAGATTGCCTTTGCCGAAAGTGCATCCCAATAGTTTTTGAACTGCGTCAACGGCGCATGAATCGTTTTCAACTATAGCCACGATCTCTTCATCTTCTGAAGATGTCAGTTTCAGGGCATTTCTAGCCGCCTTGACCGCGGCGTAACCGATAGCAAGTCCCGGGCATATATGGCCATGAAATTCAATGCACTGCCTGAAATCATCAGGGTAATTTTCCAAATCCAGCATAATCCAGCTCCTTCTACAGAATTAAAGAAAAGTCTTTAAGTCAGGACAGATGCAGTAGCGTATTCCAGTGATTAAACATCCCCATCTGGTGTTAAATTGCAGCAAGAATCATTGAAACGCTGTTGTAAGTGATCTTTACTGATCTACCAACTCCACCATGTGTTTTAATATTCGGGCGGTTGCGCCCCAGATATTATGCCCGTTCCACCTGTAGGAGATAACCTCAACGGGTTCACCCCTGAAAATCCATATGTCCTCGGAACGACGCGCCGGATCAAAAAAAACCTCAAGAGGAACGGCAAGCAATCCGGCGATTTCCCGTTGACTGGTCCTGAACTCATAAGGGTATGGTATAACGCCGACAAAGGGGGACACGTGATATTTGGTGGCTACAGTGTAAAAATCATCCAGACGTCCTAACACCCTAACATCCTGTACTTTTATTCCCACTTCTTCGGAGGTTTCTCTTAGCGCGCAATGTTCCTCATCAGGGTCAGTAGGGTCTAGCTTACCTCCTGGAAAAGAAATCTCTCCTCGATGGTGCTCTACCTGATCCGAACGCTTGGTGAGCAGTATGTGAGGAGCGCCATCCTTTTCAAAAAGAGGCGCCAGGACAGCTGCCGATATAAGACCTTCGGAGGGCAAAGTGTTTTTAGGTCTTCGAGCCAACGCGTTCAACAGGCCGGTTTCGAAAGCAGACATAGACTTGTGCAAGATATTTTTCCCAGTCATGAATTCCAGCGCCTTTGTTGAGTTAAGTCTGCCTTTCATCGGTAATGGTTCAGGTGCTAAAGCGACAATGGGGTCAGGGCGTTATATCAAGTCACGGCCCTGGTGTCGCGCTAAAGTCGCCGTACCAGGGTCATAGTCAACCGATCAGCGCGTGGGTTGACCTTCTCTATTCGGCCTAACACCTTGTCATAAGGGGAAAGGCTGTTGCCTGAACCGGTCAGTAAGGCCGCGTTAAAACCAAATTTTGTTATTTGAGCCAAATAAAACCTCGGGAACCTGTGAAGGACCACTAATTCGAATTCTTCATCTTTCATCTGTGAAAGGTATTTCAGAAGATAATAACGCAGTCTCTCTCTTTCTAAAATAGCCGCCCTGTCCAGGCGGTAAGATATTTCCGACAATATGAGATCCAGTTGCTCATAATCCAACGGAGGCGTCTGAGTGTTGAGAGCGGCTTTAATCTGCCGTTGCATGAGTAAGTCTGTGTAACGCCTCAGCGGCGAGGTTGCGGTTATGTAGAGGGGCAAGCCCAGCGAGGAATGAGGCTCCGGATTCAGGCCGAGTGTTCCGCGCGACAGTACTTTCTTGCTCCTGTATGAAGCCACCGGATCATATTGCTCGTCGAGTTGGACATGTTCAAGAGGAGGAGGCTGGCTACGATAAATTGCAGGTACGTTTCGTTTTTTAAGAAAATCAGCAAACAGGCTGTTAGCCATGATCATGAATTCCGAAACAAGTATCTGGGATGGATTTTCCCTGTCCCTGACAGAAACTTCTATCGTTCCTTCTGAGTCCACATGAACCGACAACTCAGGATCTCTGAATATAAGGGCGCCGGCTGCCAGTCTCTGGTCGCGCAAGGCAAATGCCAACTCAAGTAACTTTGATTCTTTAGAACCCGGAACTTTTACCCGGTCATCGACTTCTCCATACGTAAGAGATTCGCTAACTCGTACGATGGATTTGAAGATTTCGTAATTCTTGATTTTCAGGTCCTGCCCAAACCTGGTGACCACACTAACAGCCGGTCTCATTTCTCCATGAGTCAGGCTGGCGCTGGATTCGGAAAGAACCGGCGGCATCATCGGGATCAAACGATCTGGAAAATAAATTGAAGTCGCTCTCTGCCGAATATCCTTTTCCAGTTCGGAATCTTTATCCACGAAGTGGGAGGCGTCCGTAATGTGAATGCCGACAAGGATGTCATCTCCTTCGTAATGAAGAGAAATGGCGTCATCAACGTCCTTGGTGTGGGAGGAGTCGATAGATACCAGCCCTTGGTCGTAAAAGGTTTTGACATCTTCCGGCAGTGGTCGGCTCGCGGCGCGCTCGGCCTCGGAAATAATTTCAGCAGGGAAGTCGATAGGAACAGCTTCAGCTTTCAATCGCACATTTTCATCCGGCGACCAGGCTCCGAGGGCCACCAGAACACGAAAAGGGTCCCAGGTTCCATTGAGTCCCGCCTGATTAAAAATATCTCTTACCTTTTTGACGGTATTCCATTCGGAACCCAGGTATGCGGCGCTCTCCAGCGTGTTAATCAGACTTTTTGGCACTTCATCAATATTCACGGGTAAAGAATCCCTGACTTTGTTCAGAAACTCGGCATAGCTCGCAACGGTCCTTTTGCGTTCCAGTTCCTTCAGTTTTCTGCTGATTTCCTGCTCGACCTGTTCAGGGCTCATTACCTCTATGACGCCTGGTTTGGATTTAAAATAAGTCTTGTCTTCAAATATGGCCCTCAACAAAGCAGACTCAGAGTTTATGTCATTGTTTGAACCGAACACCAGGTCCGCCAGGTCGTGAATGGTGAACTCAAACTCTTCCTGACCTATCACTTCCCACAGCTCTTTAAGGTCGATC
>CAZGVM010000139.1:7327-8730 GCA_964528855.1 uncultured Desulfomonile sp.
TGAGCCTTAATGGATTCTCTGATTGCGTTGATCTCTTTGAGTCTTGAGACAAGTTCGGTTCTGGTGGATTTATCGGTGAACAGTTTATCCCTGCCACATGTCAGAGCCCTGTTAGCGGATATTTTGACATCCTTGCCAAGGTCATTAAGGAGCTTGAGACGATTGTCCTCCAGTTCCGTTATAACCCCGCATGTCACTTTTGCATTGTCGAAGTAATCGACAACATCCAGCTTTGAAAAATTCATTAAAGACCTCTGATAGAGAGTATCAATTTTGCCTCATTCAGACAGACCGAAATGGAGTCCCCCAAACAGGTTTCAGCCGCCGGGGAAGAAACCATGTTTTTGGAACAATGGGCGATCACAAATTCCGGCTGTTTAAGAAAGCTCATTGTGACACGAATCCAAAATGATAAGTTAGACCTTATCAGGACGCTTTCTGTCAAGTAGCTATTTTTGCAAAAGCGACTGACAATCTAACAACTAGTACGGCTTTAAATCCACCCCTTTTAAGAAAAATTAGTCAAAAAAATTTAATAGATAGAATGGAACAAAAACCTCCGGTCCTGTGAGGTCGATTGTTACATCAATAATAGATTCATATTAAGCGCTTATTGTGATAAATGATGTTTATGCAGTGAGACGGAAGTCATGATAATCTATTTACGGATGGTCCCTAACTTGAAAGAAAGAATAGAAAATATTTTTGAGGAAAGCATAAGGGTCAAAAGAAGATTTCTGGAAGACCAGTCAGCTATTCTCGAGCAATGTGTCCTGGCTATTGCCGCTTCGCTAAGAAATGGCGCCAAGTTGATGATATTCGGCAATGGAGGATCTGCGGCCGATTCTCAGCACCTTGCTGCGGAATTTGTCAATCGTTACCTTATCGAGAGACAACCTCTTGCCGCAATAGCCCTGACCACGGATACGTCTATTCTGACTGCCATAGGGAATGATTACGATTTTGCGGAGATATTTGAAAAACAGATAAGGTCTTTGGGAAAGGCAGGCGATGTGGCGCTCGGCATAAGCACTTCCGGTTCGAGCGTGAACGTGATTCGCGGCCTTGTGACGGCCAAATCCATGGGATTGACCACTATCGGACTGGGAGGTCCGCCTGACGGGCCTATGAAAGAAAAATGCGATTTTTACATATCAATATACGGTTCCGTTACTCCCAGAGTTCAGGAAACGCAACTGTTGGTAGAGCACATCCTGGTCGAGTTGGTTGACGCAGAGCTTTTTGGAAATCCGGCCCAGTGATCATATTTCGCCAGAACACCCACATGGTGAAGCCAAATTTCGAGTTAGAAAAAATTTTTTCCGGATATTCAATATATAGGACACACAATAATGAGTGATTTGAAAGACAAATTCGAATTAGGTTGGCAGGAGCTTAGTTGG
>CAZGVM010000140.1:0-2199 GCA_964528855.1 uncultured Desulfomonile sp.
GCTACACTGGTATGAGTGTACCCTCCGGCATTAATTATGACACCATCTGAAAGTTCTGAGGCCAGTTGTAAACGATCTACAATCAGCCCTTCGATGTTACTTTGAAAAAACTCTACCTCGATCTTCAGATCAGCTGCCAGGGTTTCAAGCTCAGACTGAAGGTTTTCGAGTGATTTTTTCCCATAAACGGAAGGCTCTCTTTTCCCAAGCAGATTCAGATTGGGTCCATTAATGACTGTTATTTTCATTGGGGCCTCAGTTTTATTTTATGAGTTAGCCAGGCGTCAGCGATAACTATTGCAGCCATTGCTTCCGCTACGGGCACAATCCGGGGACAGATGCACGGGTCATGACGCCCATGGATGCTGATGGATCTGGCTTCATTTTCTATTGAAACTGTTCGCTGGGTTTGGGCTATTGACGGAGTAGGTTTTACGGCAAGCCTGGCAATGATGTTTTGACCGGTCGAAATTCCTCCCAGAATTCCTCCGGCGTGATTGGATTCAAAACCATCAGGGTTCATTTGATCGTTGGAAGAAGATCCTTTGAATCTGGTAATCGAAAATCCTGATCCGAATTCCACACCTTTGACGCCCCCAATTGAAAAGAACGCCCCACCCAATGAAGCGTCAAGTTTTTCGAAGACAGGCTCTCCCAATCCAGTGGGCATGCCTTCTACGATTATCTCTACGACACCACCGACGGAGTCACCGTCCTTTTGTGCGTTTAGAACCGCTTGTTCCATTGAGGTTGCGACATTTGGATCAGCGCATCGTAAAGGATGACTTTCTGCGAAATCCAGGTCAAGTGTCTTTCCTTCAACGTCAAAGATGCTTCTCACGAAACCTCTGATCCTTATACCTAATGGATTCAACACAAGTCTTGCAACTGCCCCGGCCGCGACGCGCCCCAGGGTCTCCCTGCCGGAAGACCGGCCTCCGCCCGGTTGAGGACATAGGCCATATTTCTGAAAATACGTGTAGTCTGCATGCCCTGGTCTAAAAACATCCCTGAGATTTTTATAATCTATGGATCTGGCCTGGGTATTTCTTACCATTATGGCCACCGGCGAACCGAGAGTCTTTCCTTCTGACACGCCGGAGAGTATTTCCGCCAGATCACTCTCATTTCGTGGTGAAACAAATTTTGATGTGCCGGGTTTGCGACGATTGAGGTCCCGCTGTATAAAATCCACATCCAGGTGGATTCCGGGCGGCACACCGTCTATCACAACTCCTACGGCATTTCCGTGGGATTCTCCAAACGTGGTCACCTTGAATACTTTTCCAGTAGAACTACTCATGATTGTTTTCTCAGATTTTCCCTAATGCAGAATCGAGTTCTGTCTCAGTCACATCGTTCACCACTTCACATTTGCCTTTTTCTCGCAACAGCACAAAACTTATTTTTCCTTCCTTGTTCTTTTTGTCGTTGAGCATGATTTCCCAGGCCTGTCGAGCTGAAGGAAGCTTCACAGAAGATGAAAAAATGGTTTTGATTGTCTGTACGGCTCCTGAAATAGAGCCTCGCCCGATCAAACCCCTGCCATGAGAAATGTGAAGGGCAGCCAGCAAGCCAACAGACACAGCCTTGCCGTGGCTAATCCTGTAATTGTTGAAGCTCTCCACTGCATGCCCGTATGTGTGGCCAAGATTCAATATCCTCCTGAGATCTTTTTCCCTGAAGTCTTTCGAAACTATCTCGCATTTATATCTGGCCGATGAAACCACAACCTGGCTCAATCCGGTTACCGATCCCTTGATTAGTTGTTTGATATTATCGCTAATAAAAGCGCAGAGATCCGGGGCTGTCACAAGTCCTGTCTTGTATGCTTCTATCAAGCCTTCTCTTATTTGATGAGTTCTCAGGGTGTGCAAACACGCCAGATCCAGAACAGTCAAGGCCGGTTTTGTAAATAAACCTACAGAATTCTTAACGTTACCGACATCAATAGCGGATTTTCCCCCGATTGCTGCGTCTACCCCGGCGACCATCGAGGTTCCAACCAGTATGAAATCGATGCCGCGTTTAAATGTTGAGGCTACAAAGCCGCCAATGTCCGTGATGACCCCTCCTCCGACAGCCACTAACAAATCTCCCCGTCCGATTTGAGCCTGAAGTAGTTGTTGATATATTTGCTCCGCTGTTCTTAATGATTTGGATTTTTCACCTGCCTTCAGCGAAATGACCAATGGCTGG
>CAZGVM010000140.1:2209-8648 GCA_964528855.1 uncultured Desulfomonile sp.
CAGATGGAGTTTTTCAACATGGTGGTCAGTTAGCACTACGACCTTTTTCCCTTTGGTCCGCCGACTGATTTTTTCCGGAGCATCCCAGCAGGCTACGACTCTCGTGTCATAACCTTCATAATCTGCACGGAATTCTTGCTGGGGGAAGATCGAATTGCAAACTTGAGCGCAAACTTGGTCGGATGTCAGTGTGTCTACTTTTATTTTGACTTCAGATTCTTCGTAATAGGCCCTGCGTAGTTCAAAGAGCCTCTCAACATCGGAAAGGGTCTTCCATAAAGGTCGGACACCAGTTTCATCCTTGCCGAGTCTCTTAATTATTGACTCCAGGGTAGCATCGAGGAAAACAGTTGTCCCGGATTGTGCCATTAGCCGGCGGTTTTCAGTGCGTTCGCAGGCGCCACCTCCTGTCGCTGCCACAAAATTCTTTTGGTGAGTCAAAGTCTTCAGGATCAATGTTTCGCTACTTCTGAAAGTGTCTTCACCGAGATTCTTGAAAATTTCAGACACGGGCATGCCCAATCGACTGACTATGAGTTCGTCCATGTCTATGAATGTGGCTCCAAGAACCTGAGAGACAAGCTTGGCGACGGTTGATTTACCAGATCCCATAAAACCAGTAAGGTAAATATTGTTCATTTTATCTACCCAAATATTTCAGGAATTCAATTGATGATGCGGATTCGCCGGTCCATAGCCTGAAACTTCTGGCGGCCTGCGCAGCAAGCATGGCCAATCCATCAGAGAATTTACAGCCGACTCTTTTTGCGCAATTCTCCCAAATGTTTTCAGGGCGACCATAATTTATGTCAAAAATCAATTCTAATTCTTTAGGGTTTAAACACGATGAAAGGTCTGTAATTATTTTGTCCCCTTCCTCCAGCGCTGAGACGGAAGTGGCGTTGACAACAATTGATATTGGCTGTGACAGGCCCGAGATGTGACTGATTTTCAATGCCTCTCCTCCGGCGGCCTCCGTAATTTTGACGGCTCTGTCAAGGTCGCGCCCAGTCACAAAAACTGTTGACGCCCCAAGAGACCTAAGAGCCATGACTATGCTTTTGGAAGCCCCGCCTGTTCCTATCACAAGACAATTCCTGTTATTCGGAGTGCAATGGAGTAACGAGATGGCGTCGCAGAATCCTGCCACATCGGTGTTTTCACCAAGGAGTTTTCCTTCTCTGGTGATGATTGTGTTAACCGCTCCAAGTTTTTGGGATGTTGGTGTCAAATCGTCCAGGAGCCTGGCCACCTTTTCTTTGTGAGGTATGGTAACGTTTGCGCCTGAAAAACCTAGCACACGAAAGCTGCCAATGGCTCTTTCCAGATCAATCGGACTAACACTGAAGCTGACATATTTCGCGTCAATGTTACGATTGGCAAACGCTGTGTTGTGCATTAACGGAGATTTTGAATTATGAACCCTGTGATCTCCGAACAGGCAATAAACTCTCATTTAATCAACGTCCTCAAAGTTTCATCAAAATTAGGGTAAGAGATTTCAATGCAGCTCTCGTCATCTATGTTAGGGCGACAGTCGGCGAGTAGTCCGGCTATTTTTAGAGTCATTGCTATTCTGTGATCCCCAAAACTTCTTAATTTTTGTGTTATTTTAAGTTTTGTGGGGCCATGAACCATAAGAGAATCACCGACCGCCTCAATTTTTGCGCCCATAGAGTTTAACTGACTCATCACGGCCTGCACTCTATCGGACTCTTTTACGCGCAATTCGGATACATCGTGAAAGATAGATATTCCATTCGCCTGTGTAGCAACCAAAGCAAGTATTGGGACCTCATCAACGAGAGAAGGCGTTTCTTCGGCTGATACCTCAAATGGCGCCAAGTCCTCACTGAATAGCGCCTGTATGTCTCCATGCAATTCTCCTGAGCGTCCATCTGCAGATGTGTCTTCCTGGCTGTGACTGATTACCCGAATGTTGGCGTTCATCCTTTGAAGCACATTTATTGCTCCGACGCGGGTAGGATTCAACAACACCCTTTGGGCCAGGACTCTGCTCCCTGGAACAACAATTGCTGCGCAAAGAAAAAAGCAGGCCGATGAGATGTCCCCGGGAACATAATACCTCTCAGGCATGGTAAGAGCGGATTTGGACACACGCCAGCCATTTGCAGTCTTTTGAATGTCCGCCCCACAGCCCTTCAGCAGTATTTCAGTGTGGTCTCGACTAGGAACTGTTTCAATAACATGCGTCTGTCCCTCAGACTGAATACCGGCCAAAAGGATTGCGCTCTTCAGTTGAGCGCTTGGTACGGGCAGTTTATATTCGATACCGGTGAGCGAGGTTCCACATATTCTTACCGGAGGCTTTCCATAGTCGGAGCACTCAATGTTTGCGCCCATGCTTCTTAATGGGATCGCAACTCTCTCCATGGGTCTTTTACGCAGCGAATCGTCTCCGTCCAGCACAAACTCGCCTTCATTTGGACTCAGAATGCCCATTAGAAGCCTGATAGTGGTTCCGGAGTTTTCACAATCGAGTTTGAGTCCAGTCCTTAGCCGAGAGTCAGGTCTGTTTATGATGATCTTTGCTGATTCATATTTTACACAGCCCCCCATTTCTGCCAAGAGCTTTAGAGAAGTCATGCAATCTCTGGCAATTGAAAAGTTTTTAATCTCAGATTTTCCATGAGCGATCAATGAGATCAGGGCCAGCCTGTGAGAAATCGATTTGTCTCCAGGGGGAAAAAAGGCTCCTTCTAATTTCATCGTCAGTCCCTTGATTCGACAAAAATAAAAAACCCACCAGGAGAGGTGGGTCTTGAAAACAGGCTTGATTAGCGTCATAGCTGATCGCAAGACTCCACTCGGGCCCAGCAACAATAAAAAAACCAGAGGTAGTCCGAGTAAGAATTCTGCCTAAAATTGCTACCAGCGTAAAGCATCTTTGACTAACCTTAAAACTTTCAGATATATAGACCTGTTAATATATTTCAATTCCCGTGATCGTGCAACCATGTCACGAGTTTTGTCAAGCAATATTTGTCTGGAGACGACAAAATGCCCAACAGGTATCTCAGAAACAGGAGCCACAAATCGGGTTTGCCGCCGGGAACACTGGCGCACACTGGACAGGTCAAATCAGAATTTACCAGAATTGATAGTTACAGTTTTAATTCAGACAGCCTGAATGTCTCTGAATCGGCGCCTCCGGATGGCATCGAGACATCGAAAGAACCGGGCAAAATACTCTGGATCGATGTCAAAGGATTGGGCGACATTGACGCCATCGAGAGGTTGGGCAACAGGTTCAGCATTCATCCACTTGTTCTGGAAGACATACTGAATTCAAGCCAAAGGCCCAAGATTGAGGATTTCAAGGATTATCTTTTTATTGTGATTCGGAACTTGAGGTATGACGATCATAAGGCCACAGCGGAGTCCGAGCAGATATCTATAATCATGGGCGACAGTTTTGTAATCACTTTCAGAGATTCGCTCCATACTATTTTTGATTCTGTAGTGCAGAGGTTAAAAGTCGAGAAATCGAGACTGAGAGTAGGTGGCCCTGATTACCTGACATATTCATGTGTAGATGTTATTGTTGACAACTATTTTCTGGTTCTTGAAAAAATCGGCGATCAGATAGAAGAAATAGAGGACGCGTTGGTTTCAAGGCCCATGCCACAAACCCTGGGCAAGGTTCACCGGCTAAAGACAGACTTGATCTTTGTCAGAAAATCCCTGTGGCCGCTGAGGGAAATGATAGGTCGCATGTTAGCAGGGGAGTCGCATTTCATTAATGACTATATGAGACCGTATCTGAGAGACCTGTTAGACCACGCCATTCACGCCATAGACACGGTCGAGGCCTTCAGAGACATCACTTCCGGCATGATTGATATTTATCTTTCAAGCGTCAACAACCGTGTCAGTGAAACTATGAAATTTCTAACGGTTATTTCAACCACCTTCATCCCGCTGACTTTTCTTTGCGGATGGTACGGCATGAATTTTCCTGACATGCCGGAACTTAAATGGGAATACGGGTATCCAATGGTAATTGTCGTGGCCATATCAGTCGCCTTAACTATGATTACATATTTCAGGAGAAGGAAATGGATTTAGCGCATGACATGCGTTGAAAAGAAGACCGGATCATACTCGGTCTTGACTTTTGCGTCCAAAAAAGGTAAAAAGCTCGCTCAATTAAGGTAAAATTTTAGGAGAATTAGCAAATTGTCGGATTCCTCTCAACATACGAAAAACACACAAACTTCATCCCTCACAGAAGTTCGACTCAAGAAAATAGAAGAATTGACTAACCAGGGAATAGCCCCTTACGCTACGGGTTTCAGGCCCGGGTTACGCTCAGCGGAATTCAAGAAGGAGTATGCCCACCTGAACGAAAATCAAACGATTGATTGTGCGGTCAGTATGTCTGGCAGGATTATCGCCATTCGACTGCTGGGCAAAGCGGCGTTCATGAGAATCAGGGATGTCGCTGGGGATTTCCAGATTTACATGGGCAAAGACACTGTTGGAGATGAGCCCTACAAGATTGCAAAAAAACTGGATATTGGCGACATAATCGGAGTTGTGGGCAAACCTTTCAAGACCAGAACCGGTGAGATCAGCGTGCTTGTTGAACATTTCACGTTGCTTACCAAGGCGCTCAGGCCTCTTCCGGAGAAATGGCACGGCCTGTCTGATGTGGAAACCCGCTATCGTCAGAGGTACCTGGATCTCATCGTGAACCAGGCATCCAGAGACATTGTTGTCACTCGGAGCAAAATTATAAGCTTCATTAGAAATTTTCTTACAGATCGGGGTTTTCTGGAAGTTGAAACACCCATGATGCAAGCCCTACCGGGTGGCGCCACCGCCAGACCTTTCGAAACCTATCACAATGCCCTTGATAGGAGCCTCTATTTGAGAATCGCTCCTGAACTGTATCTCAAAAGACTCCTTGTTGGTGGCTTTGACAGGGTGTTTGAAATCAACCGAAATTTCAGGAATGAAGGCATTTCAACGCAGCACAACCCTGAATTCACCATGCTGGAATTCTATGAGGCGTACAAGACTTACGAAGACCTGATGGACATAACAGAGGAAATGTTGTCCTCTGTTGCGACCGCAATTCTGGGTGACAGCAAGTTCCTGTATGGAAACATAGAAGTGGATCTGACGCCGCCCTGGCCCAGAATGACGGTTAGAGACGCATTGATCAACTACAAAGCTCTTGATGAGAGAGAAATAGACGACTGGAACGCCGTTTTTATCAAGGCTGTGGAAATGGGTTTGAAGGTAGGGAAAGAGGATTCACTTGGAAAACTCTGGATGAGTGTTTTTGACGAGGTTGTAGAAGAAAAGCGTTGGGGGCCGGGTTTCATTCACAAGTATCCGGTGGATGTGTCTCCGTTGGCCAGGCGTAATGACGAGGACCCCACTGTTACAGACAGATTTGAATTATACATATGTGGGCGGGAAATGGCTAATGCTTTCACTGAATTAAATGATCCTATTGATCAGAGAAGCCGGTTCGAGCAACAGGTTCTGGCGCGAGACGCAGGGGATGAAGAAGCTCACTATCTTGATGAAGACTTTCTGAGAGCGCTAGAATACGGCATGCCCCCGGCCGCCGGTGAAGGCTTGGGTATTGATCGACTTGTAATGCTCCTGACCAACTCGCAATCAATTAGAGAGGTCATTTTATTTCCGCACATGAGACCTGAAAAAGGGCTTGGATGAAGTTACCTCTCGAGATCAGAATAGGCTTGCGTTATTTAAGAGCCAAACGCAAGCAGGCCTTCATTTCTGTAATCAGTGGTTTTGGCGTCTTGGGCGTAATGCTCGGTGTCATGACGCTGATTATCGTTTTGGGGGTAATGAACGGCTTTGAACGGGATCTCAAGGACAAAATCCTGGGCACAGTTTCGCACCTTGTGGTCATGAATCATTCGAGCCGGTCCCTATCTGGTTGGCAGGGCTTGATGGACAGATTGATCGTGTTTGACGGTGTGAAGGCTGTCACTCCATATATCTACGGACAAGCCATGATGTCGTCCAAGGGAAAGGTTCGCGGCGTCATAGTGCGTGGAATTGATCCAGCATCCGCAGGTGATGTAATCTCATTGCCAAAATATTTGGAATCTGGCTCCTTGCAGGATTTGGCCTATTCTTATGAGGGATTGGGGAGTCTCATAATCGGCAAGGAATTGGCTTCATCCAGTTCACTTAAGGTTGGGGACAGTGTTCAGCTCATTTCACCACAGGGTAAGAGGACGCCGATTGGGGCCATACCCAGAGTTCAGAATTTCAGAATCATCGGTGTCTTCAAGTCGGGAATGTACGAATTTGACTCCAATCTCATTTATATGGATCTAGCGGAAGCTCAAAAGTTTTTTGAAATGGGAGACGGTGTAACAGGAATAGAGGTCAATCTGAAGGACATTTATATCGCACCCAAACTTGCCGC
>CAZGVM010000141.1:0-8575 GCA_964528855.1 uncultured Desulfomonile sp.
CCTCTCCTGAGTTCTACCTAACAAATTAGGCCAAAGTTGTTGTGAAATTTCTAAAGCCCTGATTTCGTTGATTGCGGATTCCGGCCTGGCGACCCATACCACAGCCGTATGGACGACCACCGCGCCCCAATCCCATTAATTCCCCAGATTGATCTATGTCCGAGACTACGCCATTTGCGCAACGTCCACGGCCCAAACCCGTCCGAGGACCATTTCCAGCGGGTCCTCTCCCGTTCAGTCCAGGCATTATTCTTTCTCCTTGTAATGCTGTAAAGGTTTAACGGTCCTAAAATCCATGAATCATCCTCCGTGGGGATGCCGACCGCTACCAGGGACGGCCGACTGCATGACCCGTCTAATCTAAAGAGAGAGAAGTCAAAGCAAGCTCAAGAAATATCTCAACTTAGGAGGTTTGGAGACAACATGGTAGCCTGGTCTATCAAACTTTGTACTCACTACTTTTGTAGTTTATACTCTATTTCTGAAAATGCAATAGGTATTGAGTCAATTTATTTCATACTGATTGTACTATTCAGCAAAGAATAATATAATCAAGGCTTGTATCCTTTGAAAAAACGGGCTGTTATGAATAGTTGATGCGAGTAATTCCCGAGTCGTGGATGACGCAGAAAAAATCCCGCCGTTCATTCAAGCCTTCTTTAATTCCATCGCCTGTCTCGTGATCTGTGCGTCATCTGCTCGAAACCTAACCTCAGGCTCTCTAAAAATTACATTTTGTTTTGCAGTGAGACAATGTATGCTCATGGCTGTTTTTTTTGAGTATGATGATGAAAGTTGGAGAATTTATGGCAAGATTTGACAAAAAAATTTTTGTGGTCACTGGCGGAGCCGGATTCATAGGCAGCCATCTGATCGAAGAGCTGCTGAGTTCAGGGGCACGGGTTCGGACTATCGACAACTTCAGCACAGGTAAAGAAGAGAACATTGAAGCCTTAACAGAGATGTTCGGTGATAGAAGCCGGAACCTGGAAGTCGTCAGAGGAGATATACGCGATCTTGACCTTGTAAAATCTGTAACTGAGGGGGTGGACGGAATATTTCACCAGGCTGCCCTCGGAAGTGTCCCTCGCTCGGTCGTGGATCCAATAACCACCCAGAATGTCAATGCTGACGGCTCCTTGAACATTTTCTGGGCCGCCCACGTGAACAAGACGCCCCGAGTAGTCTATGCTTCCTCGTCCTCTGTGTATGGTGACAGTGAGATATTACCCAAGAAAGAGGGCAATGAGGGGCTTCCTTTGTCTCCTTATGCGTTGACAAAGAAAATCAACGAAGACCACGCTCGACTGTTCTTTAGCTTGTATGGTCTAGAGACCGTTGGTTTGCGATACTTTAATGTTTACGGGCCTAGACAGGACCCTGAGTCCGAATACGCTGCTGTGATTCCCAGGTTTGTAACGCGCTTGTTGCGTGGGTCAGCTCCGACCATATATGGAAGCGGACTGCAAAGCCGGGATTTTACATTTGTCAAAGATGTAGTTCAGGCTAACCTGCTTTCCATGACTGCTCCGTCCCCGAATTGTGGCAGGGCCTATAACATTGGGCGAGGAGACCAGGTAAATTTGTTGGACCTGCTGAATGTGCTCCAGGAACTCCTTGGCACATCTATCGACCCGGTTCATGAAAATCCCAGAGCCGGTGATGTGATGCACTCCAGCGCAGACGCGTCGGATGCCAGACGGTGTCTTGGCTTTTCAGCAGACTGTGATTTGCGCGATGGACTGGCGATGAGTATCGATTGGTATAAAGAGAATCTCAGTTGACTGTTATCATTATGATAGGCCCCTGGCGTGCCGCTTCGGGGGCTTCAATTCCAATTGAAGGTCTTCACATTCCGTCCTGAATAATTCTGTGGGGAACGAGAACAAAATGGCCTTAACAATTTGCCATAATCAAATAAGGTCTGATTGAAGTGACTGATAAGGAAAGACAAACCGATTGGAGCTAATAAGGAAAGTGATTATCACAGAAATAAAAAAAGTCCGACCCTAACCCCTATACCCTCAGCCGGACTTCTATCGAGCAAACGCTCATCTAATTGAATTTGCATAACAAGTAACTGAACTATTACATAGGCCGGAATATTTTGTCAAACTAGAAAACACTTTAACACCAATAGAACAATGATATCATAGGTATCAGTTCAATTTTACAACCTGAGAATAGGGGGAATCAGCCATGCAGAGTTGAATGGTGTCACAGAGAGTCTCTGGGATAAATTAAATTGGGTGGCAACAGGATATTTATATTGGAACAATCACACCAGCTTGAAAAAACATCGATTCGCAGAATTCTGGTTCTTACAACAAGTTACCCTAATTCCAGCGACGACTGGTCCGGAGTCTTCATACATAAACTGAATGTGGCCCTTGCCGCCAGGGATTACGAAATTGTAGTTCTGGCGCCCTCCAATGGAGAATACTATGGGTTGAACAAGTTCGACGGAATAACAGTGATTCGTTTTGCTTATTTTTGGCCCCGAAAGATGGAGAGGCTTTGTTCTGGGGCAGGCGGAATACCCGAAAATCTGAATAAGACATGGTTGGCCAAGGTCCAACTGATTACGATGACGGTTGTTTTCTTTTTCGAATCACTGCGAAAATCCGGCAATGCGGACGTTATCTATGCGAACTGGCTTGGCGCTGGACTGGTTGGGGCATTGGCGGGGTTGATCAGAAAGTTACCGCTAATAACTTCATTCAGGGGAGATGATGGGTATTTGGCCAAAGAAAGACTCCTGTGGCGGA
Organism: uncultured Desulfomonile sp.; assembly: GCA_964528855.1. Lineage (GTDB taxonomy): Bacteria > Desulfobacterota > Desulfomonilia > Desulfomonilales > Desulfomonilaceae > CAITZA01. The sequence continues at coordinate 2,769 of CAZGVM010000141.1, forward strand.
TTGTTTCCAAATTTGTCATCGCCAGGTCGTCAGCCCTTGCTCCGGTGAGTCGGCAACTGGCAGAGATTTGCGAAGAGTTGGGGGCCGAAAAAAGGAAAGTTTTTACTCCGGGTTTTGGGGTTGACACCGGGATGTTCTGTCCGGTCAGAAAGTCATACTATGAAACCGGTCCGGTTAGAATTGTCTTTGCAGGCAGTCTGATACCCAAGAAGGGTGTCCAGGACCTACTTCGGGCTTTGAGTTCGTCTGAGTTCAACAATACTGTGCTGGATGTCGTCGGCGAGGGGTTCTTGGCTGATGATCTCAAGAAACTGGCACAGGAATGCAACATTTCCTATCGAATAAACTGGCTGGGTCTTGCTACTCCCAAACAGGTGGCAGAAATAATGCAATACTCTGATATTCTTTGCCTTCCCAGTCACACAGAGGGTAGCCCGAATGTAGTGAAAGAGGCCATGTCTTGTGGCTTGCCGGTGGTCGCTACCAGGGTTGGCGGTGTCCCTGACCTCGTAACCGATGGTGTGACAGGATTTTTGTTCGAGATCGGAAATATAGATCAAATGAGAGGGAAGTTGACTCTTTTGATTCAAGACCCCGCCCTGCGGCAAACCATGGGAGAAAAAGGCAGAAAGAAAATCCTTGACTCGGGAATGGACTGGGACAGCACTGCTAAACAATTCGATCAAATATTCAGATTCGTTTCCGGAGCTGGAAAACAGACGGATTCGGCAGGGGCTACCCTCCATTAACTTTTACGCTGTTTGCAAACGACAAAAATATTATTTAAAGTGAAGTTACCAAGTTTTCTAAACACTGGATGACTTAACAGGAGTCTGCCATGTCCAGGAAATCCTTACCATTGATCATTTTTATCGGAGCGGCCTTTGTGGCGTTATTTGCCTTGCCGTGTAAATCAGGGGCCGAGACCATCGGCCATGTTGGGGCCGTAGAGGGAAACGCATCTTTGAGACGCGCCAACGAAAATGATTTCAAGAAAATCGTTGGAAACGAAATACTGAAACTCTCCGACATGATGCAGACGGACACGGGCTCAAAGCTTTATTTGAAATTTTCCGAATCATCGCACGCTTCAATGGGAGAAGATTCTGAGATGTATATCTTTGATTCCGGTATCGATCAGCAGGCCACGTTTTTTGGTTCTGATGTGTCTGCGGGATCAATCAGGTTCATCAAGAAACTTAGAGAAACCAAACCTCCTTCTTCCTACACTGTCACAACTCCAACGGCCATGATCAACGTGGATCCGTCCGAAAAGCCTGCGGATTTCGTAGTAACTGTTCATGGACCGAAACGAACCACAGTTACAGTGATCCGAGGACAGATCAGGGTCAAAAATCTTTCTGAAAACCTCACTCTGGAACGATTGGTTGATTCCTGCAAATCCGTATTTGTAGAGGAGGGAAAGGAACCTTCCAGACCGGTGGGCGTATCCGGCTCAAAACTCAGAGAACTCATTGCAATTACCACTATCCACAACACACTCAATGAAGAAGTTCCGGAGTGTGAAGGTCGCTACGTCTTCAAACCAGAATGCTCACGGTGCACAGCGTGGGATGGGAACAAGTGCGTTCCTTGTGAAGACCTGGGTCTGGCCTGTCTCAGGGGTCGGTGCGTGCAACTTGACTGTGGCCCCTGCAAGGTTCAGTGGGAAGACAGATGTGTCCCATGCAAGGAGCTTGGTTTAGTCTGTGACAGGGGACGCTGCGTCAGGAAGGAATGTCCTCCGTGCAGAATTTGGGATGGCAGGAGATGTGTAAAATGCGAGGATTTAGGTCGAGTCTGTATAGACGGACGATGTGTAAGACCGCTCGAGTGTCCCCCATGTAGTTTTTGGAACGGCAGAAGGTGCGTGGGATGTGCGGAACTGGGAATGCTATGCATCGACGGTAGATGCGCATTCCGCCCTTGTGATCCCTGTGAAATCCGTCGAGGCGGCGTATGCGTTCCTTGCGCCGATCTGGGGTTGAGATGCGTTGCAGGAAGGTGCGCTGTAGTTATTCCTGTTGAAGGGCAAAATCAGCCGGCTCCGGAGAGACCGATAGGCGTAAGACCGCCATTAGGACCGGCAATTCCACAGGCCCTACCTCCAGCAATGGGGGTTGCTCCACCATCAGTGAAACCTGGCAGGCAGCCTGGTCTGGAACCGGCTACCGGAACACCTGAAAAACCGGCCAAGCCAGGAAGGCCTGAAAAGCCGGAGAAGCCCGGTGGGGTCAAACCTCCGACAGGAGGCAGGGAAAAGCCGGAAGGGACTCAGAAGCCGCATGAAACAGGACCTCTTCCTTCGGAAAAGCCGGAAAAACCAATGAATCCGGAGCGTCCGGCACTACCAAAGCCGGGGATTGTTCCCAACGCGCCAAAACCACTCGACACTGAACCGGGTCCAAGACCAAGACCAATGCCGGAAGCTCCAAAGCTGGAGCAACGTCGGGAAAACAAACCGGAGCGGCAAAAACCTGCTTCACAGATCGAGCAACCCAGATCGGAATCCAGACCTTCAGCCGGACAGGAAAGGTTAGCTCCCGAAATAAAGTCTGAGCGCAAACCGGAGCATAGAATTGAAAGGTCATCGACTCCACCGGCCACCGCCAGGCCTGAGACGAGAATGGAACGTTCAAGACCTGACCCATCTTCAAAACCGGCCAGGGACGCTAAAGATGATGATCGAAAAGAGCGTTGACTATTTCAGACGCTTGCAAAATCACACTCAGTAACTAACTTTAATATTGATTCGTAGTTGGAGGTTTAAATGAGACTAATCTTTCTCTTCCTGATCCTGGTGGTTTCTTCAGGAATTACGGCAAATTCCGATGCGCAACTGATCGAAATAGCCGCTAACTGTGATCAGGCTTTAAAAAAATTATCTGAAATCATCAAATCCGATGATGGCAACTCGGGTTTAAAGATAAAGCAGGCCACTGGTATAGATTCCCTGGTCGAATGTGATTCTCCTGAAGGCAAGTACACATGCTTTCAGTGTCTCGACGACGATAAGCAGTTGCGGCTGATTCAAATATTACAAAAAGAACCCAACGGGCGGTTCGAGAGTCTTGGATTTGGATGCCGTTGCAAGGCCTCTCGTTAAGGTTGAATTTACGTTTAATGTGATGACACTTACTCAAACGTTTCGATATCCAAATGAGGTAAGATATGTGGGAATATACCGAGAGAGTAAAAGATCATTTTTTTAACCCTCGTAATGTAGGATCAATTGATGAAGCCGACGCAGTAGGCGAAGTGGGGTCACTGGCATGCGGAGACGCTCTAAAGCTTTATCTCAAGATCGATCCTGAAACCAAAAAGATCGAGGACGCCCGATTTCAGACATTCGGCTGCGGTAGCGCCGTTGCTTCCAGTAGCGCGCTGACCGAGATGATTAAAGGGAAGACCATAGATGAGGCGTTGGCTGTAACCAATCAGGATATAGCAGAATATCTTGGTGGTTTGCCTAAAGAGAAGATGCATTGCTCTGTGATGGGAAAGGACGCTTTGGAAGCTGCCATAGCATGTTACCGAGGTGAGCCGGCGCCCAAGGATCAGCTTGATGGCGAATTGGTTTGTGAGTGTTTTGGCGTTACGGACAAACACATACGCCAGGTGGCTTTCCAGAATAAACTTTCCACCATCGAGGAAGTAACCAACTTCACCAAGGCAGGAGGCGGCTGTGGTCTGTGTCATGATAAGATAGAGAGAATACTGGACGAAGTGCGTGGTGAGCTAAAACAACGACAACCAGAACTGGCAAGTCCGCCCAGGGTGATGACCAACATACAGAAGATAGCCAGGATACAAGAAGTTATCGACAAAGAAATAAGACCAAGTCTCCAGAAAGATGGTGGCGATATCGAATTGATTGACCTGGATGGATCTAGAGTAAAAATAGCCTTTCGCGGTTTGTGCATGTCTTGTCCGAGTTCTTCTTTGACCAAAGCCGGAATCGAATCCAAACTCAAGGAGCTTGTTCATCCCGATTTGTCCGTTGAGGAGGTGGCGTCGTGAGGGTCATATATCTGGACAATAATGCAACGACACAGGTGGCCCCTGAAGTTTTTGAAGCGATGACGCCATTTCTTACCGGTCGCTATGGCAATCCTTCGAGTATGCATTTTTTCGGGGGGAGTGTCGCACGCGATGTAGCTCTTGCACGTGAGAGCCTAGCCGAGTTACTCGGTGTTACTCCCACGGAAATCATTTTCACCTCAGGAGGAACGGAATCTGACTCAACAGCGATCCTGAGCGCACTGGCCACATCACCAGACAGAAAGGAAATTGTGACCACCAGGGTGGAACATCCAGCCGTGCTGAATCTTTGCAAACACCTTGCGAGGTTCAAGGGCTACACTGTACGGTGGCTGTCCGTGGATAAAGAGGGAATGCTTGACCTGGATGAAGTGAAGTCCGCAGTCACGGAAAAAACGGCGGTTGTTTCAATAATGTGGGCAAATAACGAAACCGGCGTAATCTTTCCGGTTGAAGAAATCGCCGAAATCGCTGCTGCTCGTGGCGCTCTGATGCACACCGACGGGGTCCAGATCGTAGGGAAGGTTCCGCTTAACCTTAAAGACACGTCAATCAACTTCCTGGCGTTGTCCGGTCACAAACTTCATTCGGCAAAAGGTATGGGGGCCTTGTACCTTAAGAAAGGGACTAGATTTCAGCCCTTTATAATCGGAGGGCACCAGGAGTATGACCGACGCGCAGGCACAGAGAACGTCCCGGGGATAATAGGTTTAGGTAAGGCTGCCGAACTTGCGTCTCACAACATCGAACAGGAGAGGCAAAGGGTAAAGTCTTTGAGGGATCGCCTACAGGAAGGCTTACTCAAGTCAATCCCGTTTGCCAGGATCAATGGCGCTCTTGATAATCGTTTGCCGAACACTCTTAACATCGGCTTCGAGTTTGTTGAAGGCGAATCTATATTGCTGAAACTTGATGAACTCGGTATTTGCGCTTCTTCAGGGTCTGCATGCACATCTGGATCACTGGAGCCCTCACATGTCCTGCGGGCAATGGGCGTTCCTTTTACATGCGTGCATGGATCGATAAGGTTTTCTCTGTCCCGGTACAATACGGAACAAGAAATAGATTATGCCCTTGAACAAATGCCTCCGATAATCAATTCCTTGCGGGCCATGTCACCTTTTGGCCAGGACAGGATCAACACCGCCTGCACCGTTCAATAGAACTTTGGGGCACAGTTATTATCAGGACCATCGTCAAAGAGGCGATGGTCCTTTTGTTTGATAAAAAGGCTTCTGCGCATTATTCTCAACAATCAGAAAATGCGCAGGCCAGCCTGATTTAATGGCCGATGGCTTTGGCCACTCCAACGCCAGTATTCTGCCTTACGTAAAGCTCGTCAAAGGCGTCTTCCTCTTTCTTGCTTCTGAATATCAGCGCAAAGAGTATAGCAGACAAGAAGCCGACCGGGATGGAGACGATTCCTGGGTTCTTGAGTGCGAACAACGGTTTGTCAAGGCCCATCATTGATGTGCCGTCCTTGTTCTCCTGGTACTGAATTCTGGATTTGGCCAATTCAGCTTTTTCCATTTCGGTAAGAACGGCTCCACCTTTTTCTTTAGCCTCAAGAGCGACAACTATCTTTTGGGCTCCTGCGGCCACTACCTTAGGATAAATCATGTTCGGGGATACGAGCACCAAACCTATGGACACAACCGTTCCAATGAGTAGTCCTGCTACTATACCGGCGGTGTTGAACCTTCTCCAGAACAGCGAGAGCACGACGACCGGGAGGTTTCCAGATGAAGCCACGGCAAACGCAAGAG
>CAZGVM010000142.1:0-8540 GCA_964528855.1 uncultured Desulfomonile sp.
CACATTTGACGCATTTTTTCGTGAAGAAGGCAATTTCTGGTCCAGGATTTTGAGTTTCCGGGTTATGGCAGAAGACGCACCTGAGCGGACATCCTTTGAAAAAGATTACACTTCTAATCCCTGGACCGTCATGCAGGCTGAACCTGGCCACATCCACTATCAATGGGGTCATGGTGACTGTTTTCTACCTGGCGTGTCCGCTGATTATCCAGGTAAGGGGATTCCCAGTCTGGTTCCTATGAGGTCCTTGACCAGAAAGCCGAATCTGTAAAGATAATTCAGGTTCCCGTAAACCTGAGTGTCGTTTGCCATCATGGCATCTACAACCCCGTTCCCACCCGACAACATTAATTTCCATAGAGCATTTACGTCCTTGAACACAATTTTTAGATCCCAATTCGGGACCGCCGATGAATCGACACTCATCATGCCATCGTGAAATCTGGCAGTAGCCTGGACGGCGTCATCTTCCGTCACAAATACATAAACGGCGTCGAAATCTTTGATATTGTCGCCAAAGCCGTCTAGGCCAAATATGACAAGACAGTCGTCATCCGATCTTTCGACAACCCATTGCATGAATTCCAGAAAGGTCTCCAGGGAAATGTCCAGAAGATTGCCTTTTAGCCAGTTAATTATTGTTATTGGATTCATCATAGCCACCTCAGAAAATTTATATCTTTTATGGATCAATCGTCCGGATCTTCAGGGAACTGGCATGGACTGGAGTAACCACTTGAAACCACATATTCAGTTCTAGCTAAAATTTCGCGTTGCATATCAATGTTCAAATCGACGAAATAGGCCGAATATCCTGAAACTCTCACAAGCAAATCACTGTGTTTTTCAGGTTTTATCATGGCCTTTTTCAGTCTGTCGCCAGTAGAAACAATAAACTGGATTTGCATTCCGCCGTTTTTTCCTGCCATGTCCTTACAAAAAAATGTGTCTATTGCGTCAGCAAGATTTTTTGACATCAGATTCACGTCACTCTCAAGTAATAGTTTTATGTTGAGAGCTGCGCCACTCGAGAGCGCATGCGGCGGCAATCTGGATATCGAATTCAGAGTCTTGCTCAAATACCTGGATACACTTGAGACAGGGGTTATTCCGCTGGCAAAACTTTCTTTCGCCAGGCGTCCGTTCGGAAGGCTGTGCATGAAAGCGCCCATGCCCGCATGAAAGGTCATTGTCCAGTAGCCTACACGATAGTTGTAGCCACGATAACTCTTAATGTCGCCGAATTTTTTATCCAGCAGTTTCACAACATCGATAGCGATGTTATCGGCATACGAGTCATCGTTTCCGAATTTAGGGGTTCGATCCGGGTTTTTTAACAAGGCCCACATGGTGTCGTGTCCCCTGAAATCATCTCTGAGCGCCTTTAATAATTCCGAGAAAGAGATTTTACCCTTATCGAAAATCCATTTTTTGATTGCGCTGATTGAGTCCACTACGTCGGTAAGCCCTATGATAGTGGCTCCGGAGAAGTTGATTCTAGCCCCACCCTTGGTCACATCCTCGCCTTTTCCTGATGGACCCTCAAATAACGTAGACAGTATGGGGGTGGGGTAAAAATCCTGATGGACTCGTCCAAGCTGGTCGTTCAGGGTTGTGGCTCTTTCGATCAGCCAGGATGTTTGAGCTTCGAAAGCCTTCCAGAAATCCCCGAATGTTTGAAAACCAGAGGGGTTGCCTGATGTTGGACTTATCTTTGTTGAGCCGGTATGACGGTGTTGGCAGTTAAAAAGCGTCAACTCCAGTGCAGACGCAAGGTTGAGTATCACCGCAGCGTTATGTCCAAAAGTCCTTCCTGCGCTCACCGGCTCGACACAGCCCACGATTCCGTAATCACGCGCATAGATGATGTTGTCGCCCTTGGAACATAGCCCTTCAATAATCGCCTTGTCGTTGTAAATAGCCGGAATGGCGCCGGTCTCTATGTTGGTTCTGGTTAATGTCCTGAGATATTCCGGTGGATTTTTTTCGGGATGGTATCGGGCCGCAAGGTTGGGATCCCTGAGTCTGACCAGAGAAGCCGCCTTCAGTATAAGGTAAGTGACATTATTTACGGCATCATTGCCTTTCTCGTCCACACCTCCTATGGTGACGGCCTGGTTGGAGCCCGTTCCACCGAAAAGTTTCTCTCCGGCCTCGAGCATGGTAGGAACGTGATCACCAATTTTTAACCAGAAATGGCATAGAAGCCCTGTGGCGTAGTCATCAAAAACTTTTTTTTCATCGGTAGTTAGTTTCTCTACATCCATGCAATAATACCGGTTTAGCAATTGATCCAGCCGTCCAAGACTGAGCCCGATGTTCGGACTTTCCAGATGAAGCGCTGTCCAGCATATCCAGATTGTGGTCAAAGCCTCGCGGAAAGTTGTCGCTTTCGATTCCGGAACTCGATCATAAATCGCGGCTATTTCCAGAAGCCTTGTCTTCTCCTCGGAGTCATTGGTCGCTCCTGACAGCCTGCGAGCTTCTACGGACAATTTCTTCGAGTATTCTATTATGCCGTGCAAAACTTCTATACTCGCCAGATGAAAATCCACTTTTTGCCGGTCAGTCTCTTTGTTCTTTCTGTTTTCAGCCAGGTTGATCATTTCCGCCAAACCCAACCCCAATGCTTCCGAAAAATCCGGAATGCAGTGAGAAATGCAAATGGTTTTGGCATTCAAGAAGAAAACGATATTTTGAAGAAGTTTCATTTCATCAGGATAATCAGTTATTACTGGATCATGAAACTGGTTTTGGTAATGTCGATATCGGGTAATTTCCCACACGGTCTTTTTCATCCAATGCGGGAAAATCCGGTGATTGAGTTTTTCAGCGTCTGTTGGGCTCAGGTAAAAGGGATTAGGTCTGCGATTGAAAACCGTGTTGAGTTCTGGCCACATAACCAGTCCAAAGAGTTCAGGATAAAGAATTACTCCCTTGAATTTACTCGTGGTAGATCCGGCAAAAGGAGACCTGTCCCTAATGGGGAACGACTTGTATTCATCATGGTTTTTGTCTGGAGCGCCGGAATGTCTTACTATCGCTTTTCTCTTGCTTAACGCGTACCTATACGCTTGCGCCTTGTCCAGAACCGATATTTTATCTTTTTTAAACAGACCATTTTCCAGATGATATGTGGTAATGTTTTCGGAACGTTCCACGCATATTTCCGGAACCGCCTGAAAATATGCCAAGCGCAATTCCCGGACGTCGGGATAGGAACCCAGAGGGTCATCCTCAGTTTTTAGACTCTTGAGCGCAACTGTTCCCATGCGGATTATGCCTCCTCCGTGTCAAATGTTTGAGTCATTAATGGACACATTACCAAAATGGAACATTCCAACGAATTAGAAATGACATGCGTTTTAGTTTTATAGAATCACGTGAAACGGGTTATTTTTTTGGATGACTGGTTGTTGTTCGATTGCTTATACAAGCGCAACGACGCGCTCACTTTTCCAGGTGTAAACACCTCATGAGAGTAGGCGTTAAAAAATCTCCCGGTCGATAATGCCCTGAACTGTGCGAGAATGATGATTCAATGTGGATCGTGGTTGAAGAAAATCCTGGTGACAAATTTCCAACACGATCATCTATCCTGTGGTAACTTATCCTTTATGACATATAAGCCGTAAAGATCGCAAAATAAATCGACGCGTCTAAAACTTTTTGATCTGACAAGAATAAAAAGCCGTATGTTGGTCATAAAATATCAATAACATTCGAGACGACTGGAGCAACCATGAAAAAAGTTTTTCTGGCGGGAGTAAAAAGAAATTGCAGTGATAATGATATTTCGATGGCTGTTCGAGAAGCGGTGGAGTCTGCCACTGATTTCACGTGGCTGTCAAAAGGGGACTCAGTATTTATAAAACCGGCCCTGAATTCAGGCGCCGAATATCCGGCGACGACGAGCCCGGCCGGCATAGGTTCTGTAGTGGGACTACTTAAAGAAAAAGGGGCAGGGCGGGTTGTAGTAGGAGATATGGCAGGGATTGAGCACATGAAACTTGAACCGGACAAGGTCAAGGGAAGTAGCCGTTCGTTGATGGAAAAGTGTGGGATGGCGAAGGCTGCGCTGGAGGCCGGGGCGGAGTTGCATTTCTTTGAGGAGGCCGGTTGGAACGGCTTTTACGAGGATTACCCTGCGAGTGGCTCACATTGGAAAAAAGGCATTATGATGCCGCAAATACTCAAGAAAATGGATCACATAATCCTGATGCCACGCTGTGGGCGTCATGCTCTGGCCGGCAGCACCCTGGGACTTAAGGCAGTTGTCGGGTATTGGCGCACGGACACACGACTTGAGTATCACAAAGACTGCAAGACTTTTCACGAAAAGACTGCGGAGGCTAATACCGTGACTACTCTGCTCAAGAAACAGCGCCTGGTGGTATCAGTGGCCACCAGGGTTCTCTCGACCTTTGGACCTGACAGGGGGTATGTCAGTGAGCCCGACCCCGGTTTGATAACGGTCTCAGATTCTGTCACAGCAAACGACATGGTTTTGCTGGCCTGGCTGCTAATTGCAAGAACAGTGACGCCCGCCTGGAATCTCATCTGGATAAACGATCCCCACAAGAGCCGACTTGTCGTCAATCTTGCAAACCGTTGGATAGTCAGTATGCTGGGAAGCTATACTGACGCTGTTGAGGCGGGCAGCCTGAACAATAATGACATCGAAACAATTTGGGAAGATCAAACCCTGAACAGGGCCTACGAAGTTCTGGGTGGAAAACCGGAGATTGAATTTGAACTTGTGGACAATATCATCCCGGCAGACCTGAAAAAAAGACTTATAGCGATGACGGGTTGAAATCACGAACAATTTTCACTGACAGAGTCCATGGGATGTCGGGCTTGTTGTCCAACATGGTTTATTTCCGTGATGTTATCCATCTGAGTGAACCATCAAAATGCAATCATTTCTGAAATGATGTCACGGCGTCTTCAATGTCGTCATAAATTTGAAACACTCTGTGCAGTCGGGTCAGCCTCAAAAGGGTAAGCGCTTGTGGACTGGGTCTGGCGATCTTGATGTCGCCCTTCGCTTTCATCACCAATTTTAGTGAAGATAATAACCCGCCCACTCCGGAGCTATCTATGAACCGGGTCTCTTTCATGTCTACAATCAACTGAAGACCCTCCGACTCAGTCAAGTCCCTCACGACATCCTTGAGTTTTGGTCCTACCAGGCTGTCTAAACGCTGTTCTGTTTCTATTATTGTCACCCCCTGTTTTACAATCACCCTCATTTTCCGGTCACCCCGTGAAAAATTTCCTTAAAACCTCAAAAATCGGTTGCGCCAACAAAAAATTCTGGCCTGGCAAACATGATTTACGCCCTGGGCCTATCCTGATCAAGAGCGCTTCTGACAGCCGTCAAAAGCTGCTTTGAGCCGTATGGTTTCCCAACAATTCCCTTGGTAGTTTTCTCCAGGTCATTTTTTAGTTTGAGGTCTACGGAGAAACCGCTGGCAATAAGAATTTTTGCTTCCGGATCCAGAGAGAGTATGTGCCGGGAACATTGAATTCCGTCCATTTCCGGCATGATCAAATCCAGGACCACCAGAGAAACAGATTCTTTTTGGTTCCGGTAAATTTCCAGCGCCTCAACTCCATTCGTTCCCAGGATCACCTTATATCCATATTGTTCAAGAATTTTTGCTCCAAGGTTTCTGATTTCTTCTTCGTCCTCAACCAGAAGAATAGTCTCATTTCCAGCAAGAGGAGAATCTTCTGCGTTCTCGATCTCCAGATTATGAGTGGCTGAAACGGAAGGCAAATAGATGCTGAAAGTAGCCCCTTGCTCCGGTCTGCTTTCACAATGGATATAGCCTGCGAGTTGTATAATTACTCCGTATACGGTCGCCAGTCCCAGTCCGGTGCCTTTTCCCACTTCTTTGGTGCTGAAAAACGGCTCAAAGATGTGATCCAGCGTCTCCTTTGTCATTCCATGGCCTGTGTCGGAAATGACCATCCTGACGTAATCCCCCGGCCTGGCTTCAAGATTTTGGTTGCAGAAGTCTTCATCCAGTTTAACATTAGTCGTTTCGACGGTTAAGGTTCCTCCGTCGGGCATTGCATCCCTTGCGTTGAGCGCCAGGTTCATCAGTATTTGATCGATTTGTGAGGGGTCGGCCATTATGAAATTCAAGTCTTTACCCAATCGTAAATCTATGTGTATGTTCTTCGGAATAGTCCTCGATATAAGTTTTCCCAACGAAATTATCCGATGGTTAAGATTGACCGGGACATCTTTTATCTCCATCTTGCGACTAAAAGTCAGCAGGCTTTTAACCAGGTCAGCCCCACGTTTTCCGGCCTGACGTATTTTTTGAACGTCCTTGTAGTCGATGTCCGCTTCATTTTTACGGGCAAGGATCACTTCTGAATAACCAAGCACTACCTGTAGCAGGTTATTGAAATCATGAGCGATACCACCGGCCAGAGTTCCGATGGCCTCCATTTTCTGAGACTGCAGGAGTTGTGACTGTAGCTGTTGTTTTTCATGTTCCGACCGTCTGAAGTCGGTTGTGTCCATCGCAAACTGAAACTTCACATCCCTTCCATCAGGCCACCTTATGATCCTCTCTGTGATAAGCAGATGTTTGTTGAGCACGGGGTTAAAATACTCCCTCTGGTATGGCAAACCGTCCAGTTCAATCACTTCTTTCATGCTACAATTCCGGCAGGGCATTCCCATATTGTTTAGAGCCTCGTAGCAGACTGATCCTTCGAGTTTTTTTCCATAAAGCTCTTCGCTGAATTTATTAGCATACAGTATTTCAAAGGTTTGGGAGTCTATAATGATGATCAGTCCGATTATGCTCTCAAACACCTGGTGAAGCCTGACATATGCGGACTTAAGCTGATCTTCGGCAATCTTTTGCTCGGTTATGTCCGTTGAAATACCCAGAAGGAATTGAGGTTCACCTTTTGAATCAAGGACCGGTAATTTTTTGGTTCTTAATATTCGTTGTCCGCAATTTTTTGTGCTGATTTGCTCATGTTCAATTCTGGCAACATCTTTTCTTGAAATGACTTCCCGGTCTTTGGAAATAAAAAAATCCGCCTGTTCCTTTGAAAAAAAATCATAGTCGTTCTTGCCCAGTAACTCCTCGCGACTGTAACCGAGAAGTTCCTCCCCTGCTTTGTTAAAACGAACAAACCTGAGATTCTCAACATCCTTGACGAAGATCATATCGGGAATGTTTTCAACTATTTGTTCAAGAAATCGCTGGCTTTTTTCAAGTTCATTTTCAGCTTTCCGGCGCTCATTGTCCCGCCTGTCGCGTTCAAGTCTTGCGAACAGCACGGGCGCAATCTGCGCTGCAATCATTTCCAGAAAATCCGCATCCTGGTTCGAGAATCCTCCAGGTTTGTTTGCCAGGTGTATCGAGCTGAAAACCACATCATTGAAAATTATCGGGCTGACAATTGTGTTTTCTATCAGAGAATGTCCCGGCGGAGTTGAGAAAGGTCCCTGGTTTCTTATCAATGTTCTCTTTTCACGAATACACTGTGTCCATGTCCCTGATGAGAAGGCGCTTACATCGAAGACTAAGTCAGTTCCCAAATCGACGCATTTGTCGGGGAAGGCTTCTCTTGTTATGCCTGGCGCAACAAAAGCCCCATCCTCCCTAAAGTAACCAAATATTCCGTATTTACATCCCATCTCCTTGAGCAGGAAGTTTAAGACTTCACTAAACATCCTTTCTCCCGAAAAATTCAGGAGGATGGTGTTTAACATGTTTCGGGTTTCAACTTCTCTCAATGAAAGGCTGAGAGAATTTCTTATGCCCTGCGACCGAGTATGCGAGTTTCTTAATTTAATGAATGATATCAGGAGCATGAAGGTGAATGAGATTAAGACTAAAGCCCCACTTATCGTGCCAATGGTGAGGGTCTTGTGCTGTTCATAAAATGAAAGAGGTCTGTTGATTATTTTGCTTCCGGCCGGAAGAATCCCGGTGGGTATGCCGAAACGATCAAGTTGACGGAAGTCAAAGATGTGCTCTGAATTTCCAGACATATCAACAGGTATTTTGTCGATCTCCTCTCCGTCCAGGATCCGAAGCATGATGTCCGCTACGAGTCGGCCGTGTTCCCATCCCCCAACAACGGATCCGCCCACGACACCGTGGCCCATAGCATTGAAATGTGTGGAATAAACCGGCCTGTTGGTGGCCGATGTGAGAGTTTTGACGCTTTGGTCGATTGATGTGGTTTTGCCGTGACGGTCAGTAACAAATGTCAGAATAAGCGCTAGGGAATCGGCAGGAATAGACCGCATTTCATCTATTGCTTCATCAAGAGTCATAGGATTGGAAAATATGATTTTGACCCTGTTGGAAAAATTTGGCGCCACTTTTTCCAACTCCCTGCGCATCGCCAGTCCCGTGCTGGTGTAATCATGCATCGCCAGAATCCTTTTTGTGTCTGGATGCAGTTTCAGCGCAGTTTCGATGGTTTGTCCAACACCAGTGATCTGAGCCACGCCTGTCACATTTTTGTGGTCTTCCAGCATTTGGAAGTCG
>CAZGVM010000143.1:0-8452 GCA_964528855.1 uncultured Desulfomonile sp.
TGGGGGTCTTGACATCATTCATGGGAGCGCCGCTGTTTCTGTATCTCCTGGTGAGGGGGTATCAGAAATGATTCTTTCTGTTCAGGGGATTAGCTTCAGGTATAACAGCCATCCGGTGCTAGAGGGTGTAAGTTTTGAGCTGGACAGGGGCAGAATCCTCGGTGTGCTGGGCATAAATGGCGCTGGCAAATCCACGCTTCTCAAGTGTATCAACAAAATACTCAAGCCATCCAAAGGGACAATACTGCTTAACGACGAGGATATTCTTAGTTTGAGCGGCAAACGCATCGCCCGTCGAATAGGCTATGTTCCGCAAAAGTACTCGGAAGAAACTTTAACAGTTTTCGACACTGTGTTACTGGGCCGTAAACCACATATAAAATGGGCGGCGGTCAAACGTGATTATGAGATTGTGGAGCGAATAATTCATACAATGAAACTTGACAGGTTTGCTCTAAGAAAGGTTTCCGAGCTTAGCGGAGGTGAGTCGCAAAAAGTCATTATAGCCCGGGCGTTGGCTCAGGAACCCGACATTCTTCTTCTTGACGAACCTACGAGCAACCTTGACGTCAAGAATCAGATCGATGTGATGGGGCTAATGAGGGATGTCGTCCACGACCATGATGTCACAGTAATTGTGACAATGCATGACCTTAACCTTGCGTTGAGGTACACGGACAAACTCCTTATGCTCAGAGACAATAGCGTGTACGCCTGTATTGAGGCAAAAGATGTGACACCCGAAATTATCCGTGAGGTTTACGACATAGACGTGATCCTGGCCCAGGTAAAAGGTTATCCTGTTGTGGTGCCGGTCGCCAATCACGGCAGTGACCACCACCATGATCATTAGTGAATACAAATCATTTCAATTTCTTCGCCTAAACGGAAATAGTCATTTATTGAAGGGGAATGTAAATGAGAAAACCTGTCGCCTCATTGTTCGCATTTCTGAGCCTGTTTCTCTTTTTGATCGAATGTGAGTCTATTGGATCACCGGTTGAAGTCAAAGACATGGCGGGCAGACTGGTGAAGGCGCCTCTGAATCCGCAAAGGATAGTCTGCCTTGGACCTGGAAGCCTGCGGCAAATTGTATATCTGGGCCGACAGGACCGTCTGGTAGGCATTGAGCAATTTGAGAAAAGCTCATTCTTGGGCAGGCCATACATGCTGGTTAACCCGCAGTTGGCTCAACTGCCCGTAATTGCTCCAGGTGGTGGAAAGAATACCAATTCTGAGCCTGATCTGGAAGCCACTCTTCGCGTAAAACCTGACGTCATATTTGTTTCTTACATGGAAGCAGCCAAAGCCGAGTCCCTGCAGAAAAAGCTTGGAATTCCGGTGATTGTGATGTCTCAAGGCAGGTTTGCCGGATTCGATGACAGGATCTTTGACTCTTTGAAAATTGCAGCCGGGGTATTACAGGCAGATGAACGTGCAGAGGCTATAAGGAAATTTGTTGATGACGCCAGAAATGACTTGAGCGCCCGGGTAGGCGAAAATTCTTCCAAAACCGGACCTTCAGTATATGTCGGAGGCGTCGGCTTCCGTGGACAGCAGGGCATAGAGAGTTCTGACGCTGATTATACCCCGTTGGAATGGGTTAAGGCCAATCAAATCGTCAAGAGCCTCGGAAAAGCTGAACATGTCTTCATAAACAAGGAACAGTTGCTTGCTTGGAACCCGGAAGTGATTTTTGTTGATGGCAGCGGACTGAATCCGATAATGCTGGATTATCAGAAGAACCCGGACTTTTACCAATCGCTAAAAGCCGTTAAGGAATCAAGGGCTCACATCTTGTTTCCTTTCGTCTTTTATGTGGCCAATGTTGACACTGCCCTGGTTGACGCTTACGCCGCAGGCAAGATTCTGTATCCGGAGCGATTTGCGGACATTGATGTGAAGTCAAAGGCAGACGCCATTTACCTGTTTTTTTTAAACAAACCGGCTTTTGACCTAATGGAAAAGGACTTCGGATACCTCGGGAGTAACCCTGCGTTCAAGTAGCCGGGTTCGTAAGAAAACTAGCTATCGTCCCGACAATTGATTGCTGATTGCATTTGATAAAGCGGCAAATTCATCCGGCGACAATGTTTCGGCTCTCCGTCCAAGATCTATTTCGGCTTCTTGAGCGGCTTTTTGAATGTCTTCCGGAGACAGGCCGTTTGCAGTCATGGATTTCAGATTATTTCTTAATGTCTTGCGTCTGGATGCAAAAGCCGCTTTCACCAGACGTGTTAGTACTCTGTAATCTGAGACTTGAATGTCAGGCCCACGGTCGAAGTCTATCCTTATCAGGGTTGATGATACTGAGGGAACCGGATAAAAAGCCTTGTTCGGAATGTCGAAGAGTCTTTGAACCGATGAGCGTACGCCAAGCAGGACACTCAGAGTGCCGTATTCCTTGCCCCCCGGAGCGGCCATGAAACGCTCAGCCACCTCCTGCTGCAGCATTATGGTCAAAGAGCTGAAAATGTCACTGTTGTCCTGAAACATGAATACCAGACGGCTGGAAACATTGTAAGGCAGGTTGGCCACCACACGAAGCCGCCCTATTCTTTCGGCCAGTTCGCGAAAATTGAATTTCAGAGCGTCTGCATGGATCAGCTCTACATTTTCAACGTTTTCAAATCTCTTCTGAAGTTCTCTAAAAAAGCCTGAATCTATTTCAATCGCTATGACTCTGGAACCGGACTCGGCAAGAGCTTGCGTCAAGGCCCCCAATCCAGCGCCGATTTCAACTACATATTCTCCTTCGACCAGGCCGGCCTCATGAATGATTCCATCGAGATAATGCCTGTCCACCAGAAGATTCTGCCCAAGCCATTTCTTGGGCGCCAGCCTGTTCTCACGAAAGGTTTTTATCGTATCATAAATGTTTGACAATCTTTGTACCCCGGCCTTTTTTCATTTACCCACACAGAACCTGTCAAATATCCTGTCCAGAACATCGTCCGTGAATTTCTGACCCGTGATTTCGTCCATCTTGTCACAAGCTGATTTTATCTCAAAGGAGACCATTTCGAGGGGGCCGACCTGTTCAAGGGCTTCAAGCGCGTTTTTCATATTTTCATGCGCCGCTTCCATGAGGATCAATGCACGATCGTTCAGACACCCCTTTTCGTGGAATTGGGCAGTGCCCTGAATGGATTCGGCCATCGAGGAAACTTTTCTGCTCAACTGATCAATCCCTTGCGCTGTTTTTGCGCTGAGCCTGAGTATTGAATCAGGAGAGGCTTGTTCCAGAACAGGCTCTTCACGAGAAGTTTCTTTGTCGATCTTGTTCAGGACAAATATCCTCGGCTTGGACTCAACCGATTTCAGGACCATCCTGTCATCTTCATCCAACGGTTCACTTACGTCCAGGACCACTATGGCCATGTCGCTTTCTCCAAGCCATTTCATGGTTCTTTCTATACCCTGTTTTTCGATGAGTTCCGGTTGGTTTCTGACTCCGGCTGTGTCCCCCAGAGTTATGGCCACGCCGTTGATATAGGCCTTCTCCGAAACGGGATCACGGGTGGTGCCGGGAATTGGAGATATGATCATGCGATCGGAGCCTACTAACGCATTGAAAAGGGTGGACTTGCCCACATTGGGCTTTCCAGTAATTACGGCGGTTAATCCCTTATTTCTGAACCTCCCAGATCTGGAGCCCTTCAAAAGGCTTTCCGTTTTATTCAGAACACTCGCAAGGCCAGGCACTGGGTGAGGCCGCTCTCCTTCCTCATCATCATCGAAATCCAGGAACGCCTCCAGTTCAGCAGCTATGTCCTTAAGTTCCGATGATATAAGCGAGATATCTTTAGAGAGTATACAGTCGATACGCGAACGGGCATCATCTGCCTGGGCGAGAGTTTCGGAATCTATGAGATCAACCACTGCCTCCGCCTGGATCAGGTCCAGTCTACCGGAGAGAAAGGCCCGTCGTGTAAATTCTCCCCTATGGGCAAGGCGCGCCCCTGATGACAAAATCAGGTTTATTGCCTTCTGAAGAATTACAGGGCTCCCGTGAAAGCTTAACTCAACCACATCCTCGCCGGTGTAAGAATTGGGACGGCGCATTACAACCGCAATTCCATCATCTATAAATCGCCTGCTCTCAGGTTCAGTCAAAAAGCCATAGTGGGCTCGTCGGTCCAGCAACTCAATGTCACCAAGCTGTGCGGATTTAAAAAGGGAACTCACAATGGAGATTGCCTGCGGTCCGCTCAGACGGATCAATCCGACTCCGGAGCGTCCCGGAGGGGTTGAAAGAGCCACAATGGTGTCATTTTCATATTCTCTGCCGAACATTTTCCATAAAGCTGTTCCCGCTATCGCCGGAAACGATTCCAGATTTCACAAGGGCTGTTTGCGTGAAGCCAGCGCCTGGCCATGACCGACCAATCATGCGCACTGTGCCCAATCTCTTGTAGAGCAATCGCCAAAATATAAATACTACAAAATAAAAAAAGGCGGGATAGCCCGCCTTCGCTTTTTACGGTCATAGACTGTTCTGAATATTCATCATCTTGTCTTGTGGATCACAGTTAACATCGCCACGAAGCGGTTCTGAGGCTCATGATCACGACTAAAACGGGACAGAACAATGGCGTAAGATTATTTTACCGCTTCAGCTTCTTCAGTCTTAGCGCCGGCTTCATCCTTCTTAGGAGCAAGCACTGTGGCCAACGCTATGGCTGAATCGGTCGCCGCCTTGACACCCTCAGGAAGCTTTATCTCTCCTACGTGAATAGAATGGCCCATTTCTATCTTTGACACGTCAACCACTATGACATCGGGAATATTGTCGGGGAAACAGGATATTCTGATCTCTCTGGCCACCGGCTGGAACATCCCGCCCTTCTCGACACCGATAGGCTTGCCGACGAACTCGAGCGGAGTAACAACTTCAATGGCTTCATCCATGAATACCTGAACAAAATCGAGGTGCAAAACTCTCCCGTCAACCGCTCTTGTCTGCTTGTCTTTCAAAATAGCAGTCTTGATGATTTCACCGGCCTCTGTCATAATTTTTAGATCAAACAGTGGGTTATGGCCTGCCTTCTCCATTTTCACGACAAAGTCGTGCGTGTCAACTGCCAGATTTATGGGCTCAACCTTTTTTCCATAAAATATGGCCGGGGCCTTTGCAGCGGCTCTCAGTCTCCTGGCAGGGCCTTTGCCGGTCTCGTATCTTTGCTCGACATTCAACGTAATCTTGTTCACAATGCCTCCATGCTTTCGGGACTACGAACTCTTGATCTATCGAGCGCGGCCCCAACTGTTCGTTATACAAATAATTCAGAGACTGAAACTTCTCTGTGTATTCTGCTGATCGCCTCTCCGAGTAAAGGGGCCACGGATTCTACCTGTAGTTTGGTACAAATGGCCGCTTTTTGCTGCGTCGGGATAGTGTCCGTAATGTATATCTTCTGAATGGGAGAATTGTTTATACGGTTTACCGCCTCCCCTGAAAGAACCGGATGAGTGCAGCATGCGCTTATATTTCTCGCCCCGGCCTGTTCCAGGGCTATGGACGCCTTAACCAGCGTGCCGGCGGTATCGACCATGTCGTCAAACAGCACGGCGTTTTTTCCTGCTACATCGCCAATGACATTCATCACTTCGGATTCGTTGGGTTTGGAGCGTCGCTTGTCAATAATTGCCAGATTTGCTCCAACACGCTTTGCAAAAGCCCTTGCCCTTTCTACACCACCGGCGTCCGGTGACACCACAACACAGTCAGCGCCGACATTTTCCGCCCTGACTGACTCAGCCATAATCGGGCTGGCATAAAGATGATCAACTGGAATATCGAAAAAACCCTGAATCTGGCCGGCATGAAGATCGATCGTCAATACTCGGTCAGCGCCGGCCGCTGTAATTATATCCGCGATGAGCTTGGCGGTTATCGGGGCCCGACTGGCAACCTTCCTGTCCTGGCGGGCGTATCCGTAATAGGGCATTACTGCCGTTACGCGGCTGGCCGAAGCCCGCTTC
Source organism: uncultured Desulfomonile sp. (assembly GCA_964528855.1). GTDB lineage: Bacteria > Desulfobacterota > Desulfomonilia > Desulfomonilales > Desulfomonilaceae > CAITZA01. Next base: position 5,986 of record CAZGVM010000143.1, read on the forward strand.
AGGGCGTCTATCATGACCAACAATTCCATGATATTGTCATTGACGGGATAACATGTGGACTGGACCACAAAAACGTCCATTCCCCGCACATTCTCTTTAAATTCAACCTGTATCTCCCCGTCACTGAATTGACCGACCATGACCATTCCCAATGGGATGCCCATATACTTGGTTATGGACTCTGCCAATGGAATGTTGGAATTACCGGAGAATATTTTTAGCCCTACTCTCATAGCGATGTCCTCTGCGACGAGAAAACTATCTGTAAAACAGTCATATTATGACGAGACAATGATACTGTCAATAAAATTATGGAATATTACAATTTGCATGAAAATGGGGAATACACGGCGCAATTTGCCCTGAGGCTTCTTTTGTGTTAGTCTTGAAAAAATCAATATATTCAGTGAGGGAGGCCACGTATGAAAACACTAAAGGTGTTTTTGTCGTTACTGACAATTATAGTATTTGTCGCGCCGTTTTCTCATGCGGCTACAACGGAGCGGATATCGAGAACTCCGAAGACAGTTTACAACAAGACGCATCAGTGCGTGATGGTCTGTCAGGGTGACAGACCGGCAATGGAGACTCTTGAAACCGGTCTGGCCTATCTGCTGGACATTCCCCTGGCCATAATCAGCCCCATCACATGCCCGATAGTGACACCTATACTGGAGAAATACGACTCCGGGCCCGAAAGAAGCTATTACAAAGAGAAGCGCTAGATCAATGTTCTTAATGTGATTTTTTTGATCCGGACTTCCGGATGCGCATGAGCAGTTCATTGAGTCAGAGGGCGTTAAGGTCTCAATCCATCGGTGATTGTGTCTGAGTAACAAGAATGCTCCGGTTCATGAACCGGAGCGCTTCATTACATGTCGTGGGAATGTTCAGCATCAGGGTTGGCCATTACTTGAGGACGAAGCATTTCTCATCTCCTACTTCGCCTTTGACATGGGCTTCGAGTTGTTTAGCCGGTATCTCCTTCAGACGGTATATAATTTCCCACTCCTTGGTTACCGGACTAAAAGAATATTGATCCAGAGCAACTTTCTTACCCTTTTGAACGTAGAGCAGCATATACCACCCACCATAAAGTTTGGAAAAACAGGTCTTTACATGTTTCACGTTGGGGATCAGCCTGGCAAATTCCAACGCAAGACGGTTGACTTCATCCTTTTCGATCAAATCAACCCCTGATTCTCCCTCGGATTTGGTTTTTTGTGTCTGCTGAGATTTCAACTGCTGAGGAGTGGGTGGTGGCTCCAGGAGTTTCTTGAGTTCTTCATCCGAGGCGCCCTTCGGTTTTTCGAGGGGTTGCGCCGAAGCGGACGACTGAGCCTTGGGCTGAGCCTCCGGTACTGGCTGATCAGTCCTGGCGGCTTTTGATCCAAACGAGCAGCCTAGGGCGATCAGAGCCGCGAGCCCTATCAAAAGCCCTGAAAACTTGAACAAGTATCTCATAAAATAGTCCCAGTGGTCTAACTTTTAACAAAAGAATGGTCAATCATAGCACTTGGAGGACTATTTTTCAATGATAACATGAAATCTGAGTCTGCGGTTCGAATCCTGGATTCAGTCCACCTTGCCCAGTTTACTTACAATTTTTCGCCAACCAGAGGCCAGTATTATGGCAAGTTTTATGAACCTGGAACCGAGATCCCGCCCTGCAACAATATGCGCATGGAGATGAAATATGACCTGCCCGCCACCCTTGTTCACATTGATGAAAAACCTGTAACCTGAATCAGCCACACCTAAATCGCGAGCAATGATTTTTGCAACTTTTCCGAGATGACTGAGCAGAAAATCGTCCTCCGGGATGTCATTGAGGGTCGGTATGTGTTTTCTCGGAACAATGAGAATGTGAATCGGAGAAGCTGGATTGGCGTCGTGAAAAGCCACTACCATTTCGTCCTGATACACAATCTTCGCGGGAAGTTTGCCGCTGATAATTTTGCAGAATACACAATCAGACATGTGATGTTCCTATAATTTGACCCGCGTCATTGCGGGGATACGACATTTGAGGAGAAGTGATGCGCAGCAGCGCTCTTTTCTGATTCGGCGCCGGCACGTTATTGCCCCACATGAGTTGGGACAAATCTTTCCAAAGGGATGTCGAGTCCAGCCACAGAACAAAGCGCCCGTTGCCGGCAAAAGGGGCGCTACCGCCCCAGTACTCAGCGGTCAGACTAATAAAGTCGACTGAACATGTCTATTCTTTTTGAAGATGTATTCATTCAGACGGAATTATTTTCAGATGGCTTGTTTGAGTACTCGTTCGTTGAAATATTCACGCGCTACGGAAAGCATTTTTATCAGTGACTCTTCTTCTCTCAACTCCAGAACCCACCAGTCACAAAGCGGAAGAGCTATCAACACATCCAGTCTCTTTTCGATATCCAGCAACGTTTCAGGCGCTGAATGGCCAGCTCCGATGCAGACTCGTGACGTCGGTGGAATG
>CAZGVM010000144.1:0-2984 GCA_964528855.1 uncultured Desulfomonile sp.
AGAAACTGGAGCGCAGCTTCGACACATCGCTGGCTGAATCTGAATCTGGGGGTGAGGCAAAGCATGTGAAGGGGCCACAGAACCAGGATGCGGCCCAAAAGACTGCCAGAACTCCGTCCGACAAAGCAGGGGCATCTTCAGAAACAATCCCGATAGTCAACTTCAACACTCAGGATGTCTCAATAATTCCCGAATCTGCGGGATCAGGAGCATTGAGTTTCAGGTTGGTCAAAGATCATCCCGATATGCTTTTTTCAGGCTATTTGTTCGTTTTCGTTGAGATGGAAGACAAGCGTGGCGAAAACAAAATTTATGTATATCCAGACAAGACCAGGTTGGGAGAAGGTGATTTGCCGTATGACTTCAAAGAAGGTGAAAGCATTTCTTTCAAATATAATTCCAGGGTGGAGCTTCCATTTGGAGATGTGAGATCCGGCGCTCAACTGGCCCGTGTGTCTATACTTCTTTATGGAGACAATGGCAAAATAGTATTTCAGAGGGGTTTCGACAAGAGAGAACTGAGCGTGGCCACGGCTGCAGGGAGCAAGTCAGACGCAACCAGACAGAAAACAGCATCCGAGAAAAGGAGACCGCTGTAACAAACCATTTACGGATCAGGTATTTTACCGACAGGACCGACCTGCTGCGGCGTGCAATTGGCTGAAACGGGCCGGTCTTTTTGTGTTCAGGAATCCAAGTCGTCCGAGATCAGGTGAATATCCTTGTCGGACCAGGGTCCGACCCTTGATCAGCTTGCGCAGCCACTGGGGCCTAGTTTCAAAAAAATACCATTCGGATGTTAATCTAACTCAAGGCTAACTAATCCGGGATATCTTGTTGAGGCCGTCTACAAAGACATTTCTGGAGTGATGGTTCAGGCATTCACCATCGTCTTTGTGGACGTAAGAGCAGATGATCACCAGATCCTTCACTGACACTTTGCGTGCCGCAGCTCCATTTAAACAGATGACCCCCGAACCGGACTCACCGTTTATGACGTAAGTGATAAATCGTTCGCCATTGGAAACGTTATATATATGTACCTGTTCATACTCGACAAGGTCGGCTTCCCTCATCAGGTCGGTATCGATCGTGACACTTCCTTCGTAGTCAACACATGCTCCTGTGACCGTGGCACGATGAATTTTGGATTTTAACATCACGCGTTGCATATCTAAACTCCGTTGGTTGTATTAGGATAGCCGACAGGATTATTCGGCTTCCCTCTTTCCTGACATGAACTTCTGGATAACTATGAAAGGGTTCCCAGCGACATGTTGTCGATCAGTCTGGTAGCGCCTACTCTCACTGCAAGTGCGATAACACATCGGGGAGTGGCTTCGTTTACATCCAGGAGTGTGTCCGAATCTATGATTTTGGCGTACTCAATTGTTGCATCCGGTTCTTGAGTGATCCGGTCTTCCAAAGCAGCCAATAGCGTCTTAGCCGAGGTTTCACCCTGGTCGAACAATTGTTTGGCTGTGCGCATCGAGTCATACAGGCAAACTGCCTGCCCACGCTGAGATTGATTCAGATATGAATTTCTCGAACTCATGGCCAGTCCATCCGGCTCACGAACAGTGGGGCAACCGATGACCTCCACACTTACATTCAGATCTCGTACCATGGCCTTGACGACTTGTAATTGCTGGAAATCCTTGTTTCCAAAATAAGCTCTGCTAGGTGAAACAATGTTGAACAGCTTTAACACTACCGTGGCGACACCACTAAAGTGACCCGGTCTGAATGCGCCGCACAAGGGAGCCGAGAGGTCCGTGACTTCGACAAATGTTTGAAAATGGACTTGGTAAAGTTCATCGGGCTTCGGATAGAACAGCGCATCAAGTCCGGCTGATTCAAGTTTTTGGCAATCTCCATTAAAGTCTCTCGGATAACGCGCCAGATCCTCATTTGGCCCAAATTGGGTCGGATTGACAAAAATACTTGCCACTACCCGGGCATTCTCCGCTTTGGCACGCGCTACTAGGCTGACATGGCCCTTGTGCAGATAACCCATGGTAGGCACAAAACCGGACTCGATTTTATCTGCAGCCAGGTGGCTGGACCACGCTCGCATTTCTGAAACTGTTGATAAGACGATCATTATTGTTTCCCAAACAAAAAAGCCTTCCGGAAGGAAGGCAGTTCATCAGCTATATTCACCTTCCGTCCCGGTCCTGATGGATCCAAGCGGCCTTTTTTGAAATCAGCATAGATAGTTCCGGGTGATTAAACTCCAGATATCTGATCCTAGTATAGCGTTTGATGGCTCCAGGTCAATAAATTAAATCGTTGGACCTATTTTTTTTGATGCTTGTATCTGGCGGGCGACAGGAAACTGTCATCAGAAAAAAAGCCGGAAAGCGGAGGGACCGGGCCTGGTTGAACCAGCCAGAAACCGGAAAACATTTTTAGCCTGCCGTGGAATTCTGCAGCAAGAATCAGTCCGATGTTTGACAATTTCTCCAAAATCGCTAATTCCCGAACCGTTGGGGAGATATTGAATTGCCTTCACAATCTCTTGACCCCTTTGTTGCGATGTGACAAATCATTAAGTTTGGGAGCGCTATGATCAATATGATAGAAGGAAAAAATAATCCACATGAAATCGCTAGTGTCTGTAAGGCTTTGTGAAGAATACCAACCGGCAACACTTCGATCTAAACTCGAAAAAGCCCTTTCAGATTGCTCAAATGACGGTCCGGTCGTGAAGTCTGGGGACAGGGTCCTGTTGAAGCCGAATCTGTTAATATCTGCCGCTCCAGAACGTGCGATAGTAACGCACCCTGCCGTCGTAGGGGCAGTTGCAGAAATTTTGAGTGACTGTGGCGCACGTTTGTATATCGGAGACAGTCCGCCACTGGGAAACATTCACAAGGTATTGGCCAAAAGCAGTTATGAGACTATTTTAAAGAGACTTGACATCGAGACGGTCCAGTTTCTCAATAAACGCACCATAGAATTCGGTGATGACAGAATTTACA
>CAZGVM010000144.1:2994-8415 GCA_964528855.1 uncultured Desulfomonile sp.
TAGTAAACATTGCAAAGCTTAAGACGCACTGCCAGATGACCCTAACGCTGGGTGTGAAAAATCTTTTTGGTCTGATAATTGGTAGCGATAAAGCGTCATGGCATTTACGAGCAGGTAGGGTAACGGACAACTTTGCTCATGTGCTCTTGCAAATCTATGAAACGGTTCGGCCCGACATTTCCATTCTCGATGGAATCCTTGGAATGCAGGGAAACGGACCTAACAATGGAGAACCGCGCTATGTGGGGATATTGTCCGCTTCACGTGACGCTATTGCGATGGATGCAGTTGTGACTCGTCTACTCGGATTTCCGATTGACAGTGTGAGGACGTGCATCCTGGGAAATGAACTGGGACTAGGAAACATTTTGTCCGAGGAAATCGAAGTCGTTGGTGACTGCATGACCGGCTTTCCTCTGACTGATTTCAAAGCTCCAAAATCAATGTCCATGGCATGGAACCTATCCTACTGGAATCCGATCAGGCGATTCATGGAGAACCACATCATTACTAGGCCGGAAATTGATTTGGGCGCCTGCAGAAATTGCGGAATATGCATGAACCATTGCCCTCCTCAAGCCATATCGGAAAAAGATGGAAAAATGATAATTGACCGCAGGAGGTGCATTTCATGTTTCTGTTGCCACGAACTCTGTGGCTCAGACGCAATCAGTATCAATCAACCGTTCGCTGGAAGAATGTTGTCACGATTAAGCAGGTAATGTCTGGTGACATGCGACCAATTGGCCAGAAATGTCTGACTTCATCGATTTCAACTAAAGAAATAGAGCTACATAAAGATACCCGAAGCTGCATTTCAGACCATAGGCCGCAAACACAAAACAGGGGTACAGTCGTTGTTGAATGTTATTTAAGGCCTTGGAACAGCTCGCTTCCAGCGCCTGGATAAACTTTCCTCTCCGATTGTGAAATTTTTCTGGATGAACGTGGCCATTTCCCGGGCTGCGGACCAGATCCTTCTATGGCTGTAATGCAAGGGTTCTTGTCTGCCATAACGGGATTAGCCCTGATGTCTCTGTCCGGCAAGCTGTAACTGAATTCCACCGGAATGTTGTTTGGGTCGAAGGAGTAGATGGAGTAAATGAACCCATGGTCTACCATCTCTGAGACCCAGAAGCCGGCAGTCTCGAGCTTGTCCTTCAGTTCCCACAGGCCTTCCAGTGTGTCAACCCCAAAAGAGATATGGTCAAAAACCACCTTGCCCTTTACCGGCGCTCCATGATCCTTTTCCTGGGCCGGTTCAGCCCCTTCCCACTCGAAAAAAGCCAAAAGGTCCAGATCCGAAATTTGGAGGAAATAGTGTCTGTATCCTGGGCGTCCAAGCCCAGCTACCAGGCGCATTCCCAAAAGGTCGCGCCAGTACCTGACGGTGGCGTCCATGTCACCGGTTACCATGGCAATGTGATTTATTCCGTTGAAAGTTACCATGTTGTTACAGCTCCTTTTCAACAACAGCCGGTTATTGGTGTGTTCAGATGTATCAGTTGGTCATGTCTACGACAAATATAGTTCCTGAAGCTGGGAATTCCAATAGATTAGCCACAGACGAACATTTTTAGGATGACCAGAACCAAAGGCTCTTCAGCAACAAAAATTCTTAAAGCTATTGACATTAACCATGAAAAAGTTTACCCATATAAACTTAAAAGTCTTACCGTAGAATGACTGATCCGATTAAGGATCAGTTTCTAAACACGGAAGAAAAATCTGAGAAAGCACAGCGAGCACGAAGTCACAGGAGGAGAGGGGTCTATCCCTAGATTACTAGTTCCTTATCTCTGGAAGACGTCTGATTCCTGGATTTGTTTATTGGTCGATTCATATTTTTTGAGATCAATTAATATTGCGACATATTTTTGAATTGACTTGCTGTATTTCTCCGGCAAATATTCTGGTATCCCACACAAAAATCGTTTCCGCATGGAGTGTTTGGAATCGAGAGGTTTAATTATTTTCATATGTTGATGGAGCTATTAGAAAAAAATAAGAAACAGATTTTAAGGCGATGGTCCGATTTAATATTTAATTCATACCCTCCTGAAGCGGCTCATTTTATGGCCAAGCAATCTAATGAGTTCTCCAATCCGGTAGGGGCCTGTATCCACAATGGCACGAAAGGCATACTGGACTGGATTATAAATGGGGCCCCGGTAGATAAAAGACCTGAGGTGGACTCGCTATTGGATGACATTGTCCGAATTCGGGCAGTTCAACAATTTTCCGCTTCAGATGCCGTAGGTTTCGTTTTTTTTATTAAAAAGGCTGTTAGAGATACTCTTTCCCAAGATATTAGAGAGCGGAATCTTGTCGATGAATTGTATCAACTGGATTCTACGGCTGACCAACTAGCCCTGACTGCTTTCAACATTTACATGAAATGTAGGGAAAAGTTGTTTGAAATCAGGGCAACTGAACTGAGAAACCGAACGTCTCGCATACTGGAAAGAGCGTGTAAGAAATACGGAGCGCCTCACGAATGGTAGCGTTTCGGAAGCAGCAATCACAACAGTGTTAGAGCAATCGAGGTGGTCTAATGAACGCATTTGTTTCCCTATTAACGGCCCTGGTTGCGGTGGGAGCTTTGGCTGCAATCTCGTGGTTCGGGGTTTCGGCGATTGGATTGCAGATGGTGTTTGGTGTTTATATACCATACATTGCAATCGCCATATTTTTTCTGGGTGTTGTTGGACGGATCATTGCCTGGGCCAGGATTCCTGTTCCATTCAGGATTCCAACAACCTGCGGGCAGGGAAAGTCGCTGCCATGGATCAAGGCCGACAATCTTGAGAGTCCGTACACCAAATTTGGGTTAATCGCAAGGATGGCCCTTGAAGTCCTTCTGTTCAGATCGTTGTTCAGAAATACAAGGGCGGAACTTAGAGATGGGCCCAAGATTACTTACGCATCCGCGAAATGGTTATGGCTTTTCGGTATCCTTTTCCATTATTCCTTCCTGATAATAGTAATCAGGCACCTGAGATTTTTCATGGAGCCGATTCCGTCCTTCGTTGATGCCATTACCTCAGTTGACGGATTTTTCCAGATACTGGTTCCCACTGTGTTCCTTACAGACATAGTCTTTCTCGGGGCAGTTACCTACCTGTTTTTGAGAAGGGTAGCATTACCTCAGGTTCGTTACATATCTTTGCCGGCTGACTATTTTGCCTTGTTCCTGATACTTGGAATCGGTCTGTCGGGAGTGCTGATGAGGCAGGTTTTCAGGGTGGACCTGCTGGGCGTGAAGGAACTTGTGATGAGTGTTTTCACGCTTCATCCTATTGCGCCGGCGGCCGGTGTAGGCCCCATCTTCTTTGTTCATCTTTTCCTGGTCAGCGTGTTGATAGCCTACCTACCGTTCAGCAAGATAATGCATGCAGGCGGAGTATTTCTCAGCCCGACAAGGAACATGCGCAACGTTAACAGGATGGAGCGCTACGTGAATCCATGGAACTACCCTGTCAAGGTTCACACGTACGAAGAGTATGAAGACGAGTTCCGCGGAAAGATGAAAGAGGCCGGAATTCCGGTGGATAAGGAGTAACCATGAGTGTTGATAAACTTATAAAACCTCAAGACTTGATGAAAATAGATCTCCAGAAGACCCCGGAAACAGGATGGCTTGACACGCCTACCGTCTTCAAGGATGGTACCTTTAGTTATCCGGCGGCCCCAAAGAACCTCAAGTACTTGGGATTAGCAAATCCCAGAGAGTGGTCTCCAACCGACGCAGATTGGAAACTTCCTGAAAACTGGAAGGAGATTCTTTACAACGGTTTTAAGGAGAGGCTCTCCAAATACCGGTCATTTCGATTGTTCATGGACATCTGTGTGCGATGTGGCGCATGCGCCGACAAGTGCCACTTTTTCATCGGGTCGGGTGATCCCAAGAACATGCCGGTCCTGAGAGCGGAACTTATCCGTTCAGTATATCGCAAGGACTTTACACTTCCCGGTAAGATTTTTGGAAAACTCGCAGGTGCACGAGAGCTGACCATCGATGTAGTAAAAGAGTGGTTCTACTATTTCTACCAGTGTACGGAATGTCGTAGATGTTCTGTTTTCTGTCCATACGGCATCGATACCGCAGAAGTCACCATGATCGGTCGCGAGCTTCTTAATCTCATTGGTTTGAACATCAACTGGATATTGGAGCCGGCCGCCAACTGTTTTAGGACGGGTAACCACCTTGGAATTCCACCACACGGCGTCAAGGACATGTGGGAGTTCATGACGGATGACATTGAAGACCTCACGGACATCAGGGTTAATCTGCCGATCAACAAGAAGGGCGCCGAAATACTTTTTGTCACTCCCTCCGGAGACTACTTTGCCGATCCGGGAACATATACCTGCATGGGCTATCTCATGCTCTTTCACGAACTCGGCCTGGACTACACCTGGAGCACTTACGCCTCTGAGGGTGGTAACTTCGGACTTTTTACCTCCCATGAAATGATCAAGAGGCTAAACGCCAAGATATACGCCGAAGCCAAACGGTTGGGAGTGAAGTGGATTCTTGGTGGTGAGTGCGGTCACATGTGGCGTGTCATGCACCAATACATGGAGACCATGAACGGTCCTGCCGATTTTCTCGAAGAGCCGGTCTCTCCGATCACAGGAACGAAATTCGAAAACGCCAAACAGACCAAAATGGTTCACATCACCGAGTTCACAGCCGATCTGATCAAGAACGGGAAACTGAAACTGGATCCAAGTCGAAACGACAAGATTATCGGCACCTTCCACGATTCATGTAACCCCGCCAGAGCCGCAGGCATTCTGGAGGAACCCCGTTACATCATTAAAAATGTTTTGAACAATTTTCATGAAATGCCTGAGAACACTATTAGAGAGCAGACTTTCTGTTGTGGCGGCGGAGCCGGCCTGGGGAATGATGAAAACATCGAAATGAGAATGAGAGGAGCATTCCCAAGGGCCAACGCTCTGAGACATGTGAGAGACAAACACGGTGTGAACAGGTTGCTCTGCATGTGCGCAATCGATAGGGCTACTCTAAGCGCTCTCACGGAATACTGGGCCCCCCAGGTTGATGTCGGAGGCATTCATGAATTGGTCGCCAGCGCTCTGGTCATGACCGGCGAGAAAGAACGCACACATGACCTTAGAGGTGAGCCACTAAGAGACGATTACGAGGAGGACGAGTAGAATGTACAACGCCGGAAAAATAATAGTCGGGATAATCATCTTCCTCTGTGTATTTACCGTTCCATTCTGGTACAATTTTGGGAAAGCTTCAACCCCTCCCAAGATTGAGATCGGCACACAGGAAAAGCAGTGTGTGGAATCCAAAGAATTCATGCAGAAATCCCACATGATTTTGTTGGACCAGTGGAGAGATGAGGTTGTCCGGGAAGGTAAACGCATATACGTAAGCTCTAA
>CAZGVM010000145.1:0-8366 GCA_964528855.1 uncultured Desulfomonile sp.
AACCTGGGTGGTTTGTTCAGTTGGGCCGTCGGCTGGCCTACAATGATTTTCGGAGCGTTCTTTTGGGCACGTTTCTGGTGCTCCTTATGTCCCATGGGCAGCGTAAGCCACCTTGCCAAGAAAATCATTTCTCTCGATGCGCCCTTCCCGCCTTACCTCAAACAGAAAAGCGACTGGATAATCTTCATTTCTGCAATTTTCATCATCTGGTTGGAAACAGCCACGGACATTCGAAATTCTCCTTTCAACACAGGTCTGTTGCTGCTCGCAATCTTTGGTCTTGCAGTAATATTTTCAGTCATTTTCGAACGCCAGTCCTGGTGCAGATACCTTTGTCCTCTCGGTGGAATGATGGGTGTCTTCGCCAAAGTTTCTGCTTTTGAACTAAGGGCGGACAGAAATGTCTGCGCATCTCAGTGTGTTTCCAACGAATGTTTTGTCGGTACAAAAGACAGAGAGGGGTGTCAATTCGGCCAGATGGCCCCTTCCTTGCGTAGCAACCGTTTCTGTAAGATGTGCGGCAATTGCGTCAAGAATTGCCCGCATGGAGCGATCAATCTCAATCTACGCGTTCCAGGCAGGGAAATTTGGGAAATGAAACAGGTAGGGGCCGTCACGGCATTTCTCGTCATAAGCATGTTTGGTGGCCTCATGAGTGACCTGCTCAAGAATTCATCCATCTATGATCAGGCATCGCAGATTTTGGCCAATTTCCCCGACATTGTCGTTTTTACCATTTTTTTTACTCTGGTCATCGTTGCGTCAAATTCCCTTCTGGGAATCTCGGCATATTTCTCATCCCGAATATCGGGAGAAACTTTCAAAGACAATTTTGCAAAATATGGGTTGGCGATGCTTCCACTGGTCATGACAGGGTTCATGGCTTTTCACCTGTACTACCTGATAAACTTGGGAGTCTATTTTCCGATCGTGCTGTGGCAGACTTTTCAGTTTGAAATATTTCACAAGATGGTGGTTACTGTTCCTCCAGATTGGACGCTTGTCTTTCAAAGACTTCTGATTGGGTTTGGACTGACCGGATCAGGAGTCATAATTTACAGGTTAAGCTTGGCAGGGGGATCAAAACCTTCAAAAACTTTTCTCGAGTTCGCGCCGCATTTCATCGTTGCCGTGTTGTTCGCCTTCTCCATAGCGGAATCGATTCGTTCCTACTTTTACTGAGATTAAGTTGTCACGAAAGTTGAAAAGTGTTTCAGGCTGACAGCTTGTCTTTTCTCAAAGACTCTTTTTTTTGATGCCGCATAAAAGCTTCACGATGATTTTTTGAATTTACCAATTGCCTGGCTCTATTCTCAGCCTGGTTCAGGAACCAGAACCAGACAAGCTCCAAATATGCCTGATAATTGGAGCTGTCATGTTGCGGCGTGACCCAACTCACCGTGATTGTAGACCCCCTGAATGAACGATTGTGCATGTTTCTGCAGGAATCCGGATGCTTTAGAGTAGGATTTATCCAGCTCATGGTCCAGTTCCCCTGAATGCTGACTTCGACAGAGTCAAAATCCAGGTCTCTGACCCCGGCCTCCATCAGACGCAAAAGCTCCTCCAGGGATTTTGCCTTCCGAACCCTCATTTTCATGAAAGTGTGAAAGGACGAGAGGAATTTGAAATCAGGACGGTCCTTGATAATCCTGGGAAGCTGATCCACGCGATATAATCTTAAAACATATGTGACGGTTCCGATGAGCAACAAGAAGGCTACGCAGAGGGAGCCGAGCAACAGACTTGAATTCTGGTTCAAAACCATACTTATGGTAATAACGCAGAAAATGGCGCTGATTAAATAGAACATGGATACGACCAGCCTGGGTCTTCCGAACACTTCCATGAACCTGTGATGAAGATGATCAGCGTCAGGTAGGAATATTTTTCTACCACTCAGCCATCTTCTCACAACGGCCAGAGCGACGTCTATCAAAGCCACTCCGAACGGCAGTAGAGCCGCTATCAACATGCTCATTGTGCCCGAGCGTTGCCCCGGCGATATCGCCATATTGCTGGTCGCCAGCACACTCAGAAAAAAACCGAGCGTGAGACTGCCTCCATCCCCCATATAAATGGAGGCCGGGTGGAAGTTGTATCTCAGATATCCCAACAAACTCCCAACCAGGGTAAACACCAGAATAGCAGTTGTCAGGTCTTCCTTGAAGAACGCTATTATTCCACTGGTTATGGCCGCAAACAGGCATACTCCACCCGCCAATCCATCTATTCCGTCTATCAGGTTGATCGCGTTTGTAATCGTAATGACCACGACTCCAAGAATCAAATAACCAAAAAAACCGAATTCGACCATCCCAAGAATTGGAAGCGTGGTGCTTCCAATTGTATGACCACCCCAGATTAATATTATCACGCCTATAAATTGGCCCCCCAGTTTCTCCTTCCAGTTAAGTTTGATCACATCGTCAAAGGTTCCGAGAAGAAGAATCCAGAATGTGCCCAACATAAGGGAGGTTAGTTTCAGGTGAATATCTTTTCCGGAGTAGGGCGATCCAGTAACATCGGCCATAAACAAGGCAACGAAAACTATTAATAAAGGCAGAAATATTGCCAAGCCCCCTAGCAGGGGAACCGGCTCCTCGTGATTACGTCTTCCACCCGGGTATGCCATGATGTCGTTTTTCATGGCTAGTCTTTTAACCAGGGGAACCAGGGTCAGCGTGGCCACGAGGCCAAATAGGGTAGCTACAAGGATTGATATCTCGGGAGTCAACTATATGCTCCTGATTCTTTATCCTGCCCCCAAAGGAGGCCAAAAATTATCTTACGGCTTCCAGTTTCCCGAAGCCCACAACATCTTACATCACAAGTTGCCAGTATATAAAATATTCACTCCCATGATACGCCTGTAAAACCCTAAAAAAAAGTTTTTTTAAAAAACTTACCTCCGGGCGCCACTGTCATGATACAAGCGACAGTCAACTTGACTATATTCTCGTCTTTGTCTAGAAACAGATGGGATAAACTTTCGTTGCAGGGAGATGTCATTTATGGGGAACGACCGAGATAAGTGGCTAAATATACTAGCGTTAACAACCGTGATTCTAGCTCTTGGAGCTACAGTTTCCACCCTGAGCGTCGGTAAATACTCTAATCGCGGCATATTGAAACAGACTCAGGCATCAAATCAATGGGCTTACTACCAGGCAAAAAGCATCAAAGGATACCTTTATGAGCTCCAAAAGGAGAAACTGGAAACAGATCTGAGATTGCTACCCGCCACAACTCCACCGGAGGCCATTGAAGATCTTAACAAGAGAATCGAATCCTACAGTTCCAGTATCAAAAGATACGAGGCTGAAAAGCTGGATATTCAGAAACAGGCTCTGGCGCTTGAAACAGAGCGCGACCAAGCTTCCGTCCACTCCCAGCAGTTCGGGATTGCCGTAATTTTGCTGCAGTTAGCCATATTGCTGTCATCCATAGCAAGCGTCATGAAAAAAAAGCCCGTCTGGATTCTGGGAATCTTTTTGGGTTTGGCCGGATTCATATACATCGCCAATGGACTTTTTCTGATTTTTTAGTTTAGTGTAACAGATCGTCGATCATTGCCGGCTTTTGACCACTGGTTAATTGTGACCGTTAATTTTTAAATTTAGGATGGCTGATTACAGCCGTGAAGCTTGTCCATTGCAAAAATGCGAGATTTTGCAGAAAAATATCTCAGCGTCTTTCACAATGAATACCCGAGACTCCTGTGGATAGCCTCGGTCTGCTTTTTTCTCTTTTTTGTAACCGCCCTTTTCCGGAACTTCGTTGACACGACTTTCCTTAAGAGATATGGCCCCCAAGCCATTCCCATGATGCTGGTGATAAACGCCGTACTTACTGTGGCGTTTTTTGCGGTAACAGACAGACTGCTAAAAATATTCCCCGACAGAGTCATACTATCTTATTTTCTGATCGTGAGCGCACTTTTTGCTCCAGCTTTCAACTACATGATTCTGTCGGGATCCATGGTTGTATATCCCGTCATTTACCAGCTAATGCTGTTGATTGACTCAGTGCTTTTTGTTCACATCTGGAACATTGCGGGGGACATGTTCAACGCCCGTCAGGGAAAGCGAATTTTTCCCCTGATTACGGCCAGCCAACTTCTCGGAACAATCGTGGGAAGTTTCTCCACCAGCTTGCTGGTTTCAGTAGCCGGGGAAAAATACATACTCCTGATCTTCGCGGCAGTTTACATGGCAGTCGGCATTTACCTTCTCAGAACCGGCGCCAAGGCATTGGGCTCATCAGAGAGGCTTGTCATAGAGGGGCAAATCAACTGTGTTAAAGTCCGCTTGCGCCAGGTGCCCGGACTCATGAAAAAGTTCCCCATCATCAAATTCCTTATCATCACCGGTTTGATTCCCAATATCCTGCTGCCCATATTTTTCTTTCAGTTCAATACTATCGCTAACAGCTCCTTTGCCGATGAACAATCGCTAATAACTTTTTTCAGCATTTTCAGGGGCCTTACCACTCTTGTCACTTTTTTCGTGCTTTTTTTCTCACCCAATTTGCTCTCATTCTTTGGACTTCCCAATTCGTCGCTGTTGTTTACTTTCAACTTCACTGCTCTGTTCGCGCTCTTACCTTACGCTTTCAACATATTCGCGGCAGCTTACGGCCAGTTTTCAACGATTCTCATTCAGCGCGCCGTTGCCGGTCCGGTCAACAAAATACTCTACGGCATCGTTCCTGCGGACTTGCAGATATGGAGCAGGACTTTCATACGTGGGAGCGTGCTTAAAATAGGAATGTTCGCCGGTTCAATCTTCATGCTGGTTTCCAGACCATTCCTCGATGCCCGTGACCTGTCCTACGTCGGACTCATTCTCTCTATCATCCTGTTGGCCGAAACGCTTCAGTTCAGGTCATTATACAAACATGTCCTTAAACAGGTTTTGACTCATCAGGAAAACTCGGCGGATAACTCTGGATCGGAAACAAACATTGAATTCGGACATTTTTCGTCCAGAGACGGACTTGTTCATCAAAGTATCGAACTACCCACAAGAGAAATCATCTCCGAAACCTCATCAATCGGGAGCGCGCAAGAAGCATTGGCGCTCTTGGAAGACAAATCTGGCCGGTTGCTGATAGAAGCCATCGCATTCTTCTCCAAAAACCACGATTTCAGGGCAGTCAGAAAACTTGTCCTAATGCTTTCCAGCAATGATGACAGAGTAAGAAGCGCTTGTGTGGACGCTCTACGGCGATACCCCAAAACTATTCTGCCATTTCTGGAGGCATCCCTGATCACCGCTGACCTGCGGGTTAAACAGGGTATTCTGGAAGTGATACGGCTGTCTTATTCAATCAACGAGTTTGAGAACAGTGTTCATCTCAACATCGCAATGACTGAAGTATACACTAACCTCATCTATATACATAGACTGGAGCTATTAGACTTTAATAAAAACAGTAAAATGCTTATAAAACATCTTCATGAAACGAATGAAGAGATATTGAGGCTCATTTTTTATGGACTGTGGGTTTATCATTCAGACATGAGGCTGATGTATGACGCAATAAAATCAGACAAAGCTGCAATAGCAGTGGAGTTATTGGAAAGTACCGTTAGAAAAGATGTTTCAAAGTATCTGATACCGTTACTTGAAGACATTCCAGTCGAGCGCAAAATAGAACTGGGCCGATCCATGTTGCTGCTAATCAGGGATGACACTATAAACCGGACCTTGACTCTCCTCGCCCAGTCAGATGATCCGCTGACCAGGCTGCTCGCAATTGCATCCATTTCAGATGTCTGGCCTGATGAATCACTGATTCCTGTAGTAGAGTCAAGGATGTATGACGATCACAAGGATGTCAGAAATGCGGCAGGTATGGTTCTCAACAAGCAGAATGATCAGGAATCAAAAATGATTGAAACAGTAGAGCTTATAGAAAAATTCTCCCTTTTCCAGATATTTGAAGGCATGTCAACGAGAGAACTTCATGCGTTGGCGACGGTGACCGAGATTCGGAATTTTGAAGTCGGTGAGACAATAATTGAGGAAGGATCCGAAAATTTTTCCATATACTTGATTACATCAGGGCTCGTACAAGTGTACAAGAACTACAACAGCCCCCTGCAGACCCTCAAGTTCAGTATAGGGACCGGATCTTTTCTCGGATTTGTAGGAATGTTCACAAATTTACCGGTGGAAGCTACTTGCGTGGCGGCAGAGCCAACGGAAACTTTTGTGCTTCCTCAGAGCCAGTTTCAGGGCATTATTCGGCTTTATCCCCAGATTTCAGTCAACCTCTGCAGATTCTGCGCAATGAAATTCAAGGAATTTTTTGATATTTAGCCACCTCCGGTTCAGAGTTAGAAGTTCTTGGGTTCAGTTTCCGTATCAGCAGGCCTGAAACTTCCCGGCATAAATATGGTCGTAGAATTCCCTGAAACGATCTGAGGCAACCGAATAAATCATGTTTCTTCCCGCCTGAAGGATCCCTGCTGCGCCGGTTAATTTGTTAAAAGGCAAATCAAGCAGTTCTGGCCATTCAGAAGCCAGGATGTCATCAGCGAGCCTTTGCCTTCGTCTGGGCTCAACTGGCGAATTCAGGATGGCCTTGAAGATTGATCGATCGTTGAAGGGAAATATCCTGGCCTGATGCATCCCGTCCTGACCATACTGAAGGGGGCCGGCCCAGCAGCCCAGACGTTGCTCAATGTACGTCAGGTCCAGTATTGTATTCCATGTGAGATGAGATATTTCATTCAGCCAGGCTTCCGTGTTTGAAACAATCTTGCCTAAAGCTGGAAGTTTAGTGCGTTTTAGTATCTCCTGAGCCGTAAGGTTCACAAGGTTTTCGTCTCCATCCCTCCAGTAATAGGCTCTTCCCACCTCTCCCGCGCAACCCGGTAAAAAAGCGCGATGTGGGTCTATCTTTCTGGATGTTGGGTGAATTCTCCATATCTCTCCGGCGACACAGTGCCCGGTGCGTTTCTGCCAGTCGTCCAACTCTGATGCGCTTGCCTGTTTTACACTAAGGGTGACGTGGTTGAGCTTCAGCTTTTTGGCAAGTTGGCTACCTATCTCGCTATCGACCCCGGAAGGAACCCATACGCCTGTGTGAAATTTTATGCGCTGTAAAACATCCTTGCTGCAGGCCAAGAGCATTCGGCTGTCACGTCCGGCGGTCAGCGACATCTGAACAGGGTATTGTCTTGAAACCGCCAGAATATTTTTTTTGAGACATTCCACAACGGTTTTAACTGTCGCCCCGAAATCAACATTCCTAGCGTTCAGATCGCTTTGTCCGGGCCAATGCCGTACGGGCGCCCAGTTGTCCATGTCCAGATAGTGATTCGGTAACAGGCGTCTCACATTTTTCATTGGGGTCAGGCCGGACGGATACCAGGCGTCGCTTTCCGGCATGCCAAGCGCCCTGATCATCTCATGATCGCCGTCCTTTTCAAAATCCGCTAGCAAAGTGGTGGTAGAAGCGGCAGACTGGTGTTCGGTGGAATAAACCACCGCCAGTGATCCGCACGAATCCAGATAAACTCTCCGGGTTTGGGAAGACAAATATACACATGCAAATCGACCGGACAAAGAACAGACCCAGGACTCGAATTTGTCCGCCATACACAAATCGTCTTCCAGAATCAGCTTTGAGTTTAGTAATTGCGCTTTTTGTGTTATAGGATGTCCGAGTAGCCATCCAATTGACTGACCATTCGGCCGGCCTATTTCGATAACAGGTAATGACTTGTGGCTAGAAAGAAACCAGTCATCAATTTGCCTGGTTTTCCATTTGTTGGGGAGACACTTTTCAGATTTCGAGAGAACGAACTGTCCATCGAATTCATTTTTCTGAATTGCCATTATACTTTTTCTCCAGTGGAGACCTGATTCATGATTGGTCAGTTACATGTTTGAACCATGGGCTTGATCTGTGACTCCGCCATGACGTCTGACATATACGGCCAGCGGAATGTGTTGAATCAAACGGTTGAGTTATAGACAAATCTTATATGCAATTCAACTTGTTAACTATACTCTTGAATTGAGGAATTCTCAAGTTTGTTTTTTGTCCAGACCAGGTCATCCGCAAATCAGAGGCCCAAACGGATTGGAATGACACCGAAATCAATTTTTAGAATAAGGTGTCCGAAACAATAAATTCTTAGCCAAACAGGAGACATGATGAAAAAGAATGTGCCGGCTTCCATTTTCCTTTTCTGTTTCACTTCATTGACAATTCTAATCTGTATCCAGTTTGCTTCGATGGCGTTTGCCTTCAAAGAGGCCCCGATGTTGGCCGAGTTGGTAAAAGCCGGGAAATTGCCGCCGGTTGATAAAAGGCTTCCTGCCGAACCCACCGTGATAAAACCGACTGAA
>CAZGVM010000146.1:0-8345 GCA_964528855.1 uncultured Desulfomonile sp.
GGGAGAGGGATTCGAACCCCCGGATCTTTCGATCAACGGTTTTCAAGACCGCCGCCTTAAACCACTCGGCCATCCCTCCACTGAGCAACGAAGCGCCATCTTAATTCAGTACGACCACCTTGTCAAGGTATGGAAAATCAACTCATCCGTTAGCGCAAATATGTTCAGTAGCTGTCCTTGCTTACAGACAAGGAGGGATTGCGGGTGTCCATATCAACAATGGCCCCGTGTGGCAGAGTTAAATTAGGTAGCGCATGGCCATGCGGAAAACCCGATATTACGGGAAAGCTCAAGTGTCGTGTCAGTTCCAGAACCAGTGTTTCGACCTCAACTCTCTGATCCTCACTGTTGGTACTAATAAAATGACCTAGAACAAGACCGCTGATTCTCTCGAATATGCCATTCAATTTCAACTGCATCAGCATTCTGTCGATTCGATAGAGCGGCTCATTGACCTCCTCAAGAAAAATTACCGCACCGGAAAAGTCCGGGATATGATCCGTCCCGAGCAGAGCCGTCACCAGGGACAAGCAACCCCCGAGCAAGCGTCCTCTGGTTTGTCCATGTCTGATGGTCCGGACGCTTCCAACATCCGGCTGAATCAGTTCTCTGCCTCTCAAGTCATTTGTGATTGATGAGATCAGAGAATCCATGGAGTTTTTGTCCATGTTGACACCATTTTCGGTCGCAATCATGGGGCCTGCAAAAGTGACCAAACCACATCTTCTGAAAAGAGAAAGGCTCAGGGCTGTCAAATCGCTCATTCCGATCATTATCTTTGGGTTTTTTCGAATAGCGTTCAAATCGATATTATCGAGGATACGCATTATTCCGTATCCTCCGCGAGCAAACATTATCGCTCTGATAGCGGAGTCTGCCAATGCAGTGTTAAGATCGGAAACCCGGGTCAGATCGCTTCCGGCCATGTAGTTTTTTCTCTTGCATATATTCTTTCCGGTAAAAGAGTCAAAGCCCATGTAGTGAATGTTTCGTAAACCGTCTAGCAGCAACTGTTGATCTACAGGACCAGAAGCTGCAACAATACCGATGCAATCGTATTTTTTTATTGGTTTTGGTATGAGGGTAATCATAAGGGGGAGAATCTCAATCCTTTTTTGTCATATTCTGAAACAACGTACCATAAACCGTACCACAATGTGTCTTGTCAATGAAGTCTGTCGGTTGTAATATCGATGCAGAGGTTACGATGGCTCTTATATTCCACATAGAGGACGAGAGTTCTGTTCGCTTACTTTACCGCGAAGTATTCGAGGAGCAGGGCTATGAAGTGATACAGGCGGAAAGCGCCGAAGAAGCTTTAAAAATGCTGAAGAACATGAAACCGGACCTGATTATACTCGACATAAAGATGCCGGGCATAGGTGGACGGGGTTTTCTGGAGAAGTATCACAGACTGAAAATGAAAACCCCGATAATAGTCAGCACCGCCTATCCCTATTACCAGGGAGATCCCAGCCTTCCCAATGTAGATGCGTTGGTTGTCAAATCCGGAGACCTGGGTGAATTGGTTGACAAGGTCAAGGAATTTATTGGTCACAACAATTTTTAATTGTGGGGGAATCTTATAGAGACTTGCTGAAATTTCAAATCGTTTTGAGCGCGTTTAACTGTCGTAATGCCTCAAAGACAATTATACCTGCTGAAGTCGAAAGATTGAGGCTGCGGACCTTTTCCAACTTGATGGGAATTCTTGCGACCCTGTTCGGGAAAAGTCGATAAACGTTATCCTTGAGGCCGGTGGTTTCAGGTCCGAAAAGAATATGATCTCCTGTCATAAAATTGATTTCAGTATATAAATTCCCCCGCTTACTACTGGTCAAGACTACTTGGGAGTTTCTGACGGTTTGGGAATAACTTTCAAAATCCTCCCAGACTTTCAAATCGAGCTTTTTCCAATAATCCAGACCTGCCCTCTTGAGGGATCTGTCGTCTATTTGAAACCCCAGTGGTTTTATCAAATGAAGGGTGGACCCTGTGGCGACGCAGAGTCTTCCAATATTGCCGGTGTTGGGCGGAATTTCCGGATTTACAAGGACAATGTTGAGCATAATTCTTTAGCACACCCGATATCTATTTCATTATACCGCTAAGAGCGAGCCCGGAGAATTGGGCGAAACCCCCTGGGGGATCAACCCTTATCGAGGTTCCGTTTAAGTATTGTCCAGCCGTTTTCAACTCAGCTCAGAATTAGATTCAAAGTCCATGGCAGCAAAGCGGCAACCTTTTCTATGTGCGGTTTTGAAACCCTAGCGGCCCAGTCAGGGTCGCCGATCAGCAGGAATGCGTCATCATGAGTGTGCATTCCTGTAAAAATGTCTTTTGACACTACGCTCCGGCTGTTGACCGTGGCCTTGACGTCCAGGCCCCGTCTGGGAATGACCACCAAATCCGGCGCCATGTTCAAAAGCCTGCCGGAATAAATTTCCTCGCGAAACTTTATTTTCGAGAACAGACGGTCATGGTTCTCACCCGGGAAATCAGCGGAGTCCAGACCGAAATCATAAAGTTTAAGCGACTCCAGGTCCTTTTTCAACCTCATTACGGTCTCGAAAACCCTACTCTGGGGCATTCTTGATGCGCCAAACCTTGCCTGGGTATTTATATATATTCTCGTCGGGTCCATGGCAAACGCCAGAGATTCAGGGTCCAGGTCATCAATAAATCGGGGATCTTTATTGGCGAAGTTCAAATAACCCAAAGACTTGAGTATGTTGTTCAAATAAACCTGGGCCTTGAGTTCGGTGAACCCATGGTCGGAGAGAAAAACTAGAAGTGTTTGCTTATCGATCAGGGAAGTGATTTTCGAAATGAAAGCGTCCACCCGCTTGTAGTAATTGATGAAATCTGGGTGATAGGGATGATTTTCATCGTCAAATGCGTCAAAAAGAAAGTGATGCAAACGGTCCGTTCCAGTCACAACGATGATTGCGATATCCCAATTTTCCCGGATGAGGGCTGAAGAAACCTGTTGAAGACAATTGAGATTGTCGAAAAGGTTTGAAATAAGGACATTTCTATCACTTCTGGCACGAACATTATCGGTGTCGATAGTGTAATTCTGGCTTTTGAGCCATGGAATCAGATTTTCGGGATAGACAGCCCTTTCAAAAATAGGAGCCACGAAACCACAGATGAGTTTTCCGTTCAAAGGTCTGGCCGGATAAGTAAACGGCAAATTTACAATCAGGGTTTTTTTGTCGGGATGTTTACTCCAGAGAGTGGGGCAGCTCACATCATCAAAAGATGGGAGTTTGAGAGCGATCCTGTCTTTTACAACATCGGTAAAACCGAAGATACCGTGTTCAGCAGGGTTAGCCCCGGTCATAAATGATGTCCAGGCAACACTTGAGACGGGGGGCTGAGAGGTCTCCATTTTCAAAAGGGTCCCCTCATCAGCAATTTCTTTTAATTTTGGCATCACTCCAAGTTTGAACAGTTTTTTCAACATGGAGTAAGGGACGCCGTCAAGGCCGATAAAGGCTATCTTCTTGTATGAATTCATTTGTGTGTTGATCACCGGGCGTTTATGCAAAGGATGTGACAGTCTGGATTCTGAAAACTTCCAGTAATGACGGTTGATTTAGCCTTGAGACAAACTATTTTTGATGTTTGTAACGACGCTGTAAGGGATATGATCGACCCCGGGAAACACCCCCAACTCAATTCCCGGCTTGTTGGCGCCGTGAAAATCTGTTCCACCTGTGACTATCAGATTCAGTTTCCCGGCTATGCTCAAAAACATCTCGGTCTGTTCGGGGGTATGAGCCGGATAATATGCTTCGATTGCTTTCATTCCCATGTCAACAAGAAACCTGATTACTTCAAGGAGTTTGTCATGATCCTGTATATTCAGGGAGTGCGGATGGGCGATTGCGGCGATACCCCCTGCGTCATTAATAAGTTTTATGGCCTTTGAGGCCTCGAGTTTAACTTTTGGAACATATGCCCGGGCGCCTTTGCGCAAATATTTGTCAAAGGCATCCTGACGTGATTTAACATATCCATTCACATACATGAGATTGGCCAGATGCGGTCGCCCCGGAGAGCCTCCATTGGACTCGCGTTCAACGTCCGCTTCTGAAATAAAAACATTGTTTTCCAGTAGTTTTCCCAATATTTCGAGTATCCGCTCTTTTCTCTTTTTCCTGAGATAATCCAGTTGTTCCAGTAGAGAGGGGTTTTTGTAATCTATGAAATAACCGAGCACATGAAGGATGCCGTGGTCGCTGGCTCCACTTATCTCTACACCGGGGATTATTTCCAGCCCACATTTGTGACCAGCCTCAATGGCTTCGTCTACACCGGAAACAGTGTCATGATCAGTTATGGCGATTGCTTCGAGATTTTTGTCTCTGGCAATTGACACTACCTCGGATGGAGAACAGGTCCCATCCGACATAGTGGTATGAACATGCAAGTCTATCATTATTTTGATCTTTCAGAGTTATTCAATCATGGTGATCTGTAAAGAGCCCTCTGGCTTGAGAGCAAGGTTAATGTCTTTTTAAAACCATGTCACCGGTTCTGATCATGATATTCTTTATATCATCAATCCAGTCTTCAACTTCGGGCTTCATGATGCAGCTTCTCATACAGGTGACTGTTCCCTGATCCCACTCTATTTGCGGCCAATAATTTTCCAAAAGAGTCCTTGGCAGGTTTGCCTTGGCCAGATGCAGGCCCTGCTTGGCAGTCAGATCAAAAAATTCATTTGAATATTCCGATATTTCTGAAGCCTTGGAACCATTAAGTCCCCAAATCAGAATGTCCAGTTCAGGCTCCAGCGCGGTGATAAATCTGGAATCCTTCTTGAGAAAATCAAACAGAACCAGGGCTGAATTACGGACTGACTCGAGTTGAGTCGCGAAAAATCCTTTTTTTTGCATGGGCAAGAGTTTTTGAGTGGCCCACAATGCTACGGCGGAGGATCCGGGACGAGAACACTCAAGGCTTATTTCACCCAGGTGAAGTTCGTCTGAGGTGAAGTAGGTGTAGGGTGAGTCATGTTTGTAATGAACTCCGACCGCCGGGTCCTTGAAAAGAACGCAACCGCATCCATAAGGTTGCAACCCGTGCTTGTGCGGGTCAACAACGATAGAATCGACTTCATTTACAAAATCCAGAATGCGCCTGGTATGATGGTTCAGGTTTTCCGCAAGCGTGAAATAGCCTCCATAAGCCGCATCGGCATGAATCCTGAAACCGTATTTTTCTCTGAGTTTCAATATTTCGGGCAAGGGATCGAAAGATCCGGTGGCGGTTGTCCCTAGTGTGACTACCACAGTTCCCGCTTCATTGACTTCAAGAAACTTTTCGAGCGCTCTCATGTCCATTTTTGCCTGACAGTCCGAGGCTATGGATGCGAACGATATGTCCAGGACCGAGCAAATTCGTGAATGGGTGTAATGGGCCTGATCGGATGCAAGTATCTTTTTCCCAGGTCTAAGACATTTGGATATCCAGAGGGCTTCCAGGTTCGCCATGGTACCGCCGCTGCACAAGTGCCCCAGACAGTCTTTCCAACCGAACATCTCGCCAATGTTGCTCACAGCCTCTTTTTCCATGGCCGAACTGGCTCTCCCGCCATCCAGCGCATGATTGTTGGGATTGATCCACAATGATAATATGTAAGCCAATCGGGCTACCGGATGAGGTGGCTTGAGCATTTGACCGATATAATAAGGGTGGGGATAAGGATAATTGTCCTTCATTTTCTGAGCCACTTCCAACAACACTGTTTCTATATCCTGGAGATTTACCGATGGTTCGAATGCAGGTAAATCCTGGAACGCTGATTCCATGATACCCAACGCCTTAGGCAATAATGACAAGCTCCTGGTTTCTAAAGTCATCGTTCTCTCCAGCAAATGGTAAGAGTAATTTATAGTCTTCGATCCATAAAACACGGTGTTCAAGTTAAACACTATTAACAGACCATTGGGTGGTAGTCAAAACCCTGAGCCTCATGATATATGCCCATTTTCACAATTTGTTTCCCCGCATGAAGTCGCTTAACCTTTTCCCGGAGTAATTCAATGAAACTGTATACCCTCAAGAGAGAAGTCTTGGAATTGAATGAACTGCTCACCGGAGGATTTATAGCAAAAATATACCAACCGTTGCCCAGGGAGTTAGTCATCAAAGTCAGGTTGGCCACCTTTGGCGAGAGACGATTAGTACTGAGTGCTGATCCGGGTCTGGGACGCATTCATACCACGAGTTTGAGGATACCAAATCCTCCTTCTCCTCCAAGGTTTTGCGCATACCTTCGGGCACATTTGCAGGGGGTCAGAATCGAATCCATAGAGGCTCCCATAGACGACAGGGTTGCCGTCATAAAATGTTTAAAAGGCTTAAAAGGTTCCGATGAAAAAAGCCTCTTAATTCTAGAACTTTTGGGACGTGACTCCAATATAATGCTCGTGCGCGCAGCAGATGGAACGATAATGGACTGCCTTCACAGGATATACGCAAAACAGGAAGGCTTGAGATCAGTTCTGCCAGGCGCTATTTACAGCAGTCCGCTACCCAGGCAGAAACAGGAGATGGTTTCCCGAGGGGATATTCTGGATGGACAAGGCGCATGTAAAATCCCGAGCGCCAGAGAGATTCCCAATCAAATTAGCTTCAGGTCATCCGATGAGACTGACGTCGGAAGTCTGGACAAGGCCTTGGACGCGCATTACACCATAAAGCTGGAGGGACAGATACTCCAGGCTTACAGGAGAACACTACAGACCCCTCTGAGAAATAAAATCAGATCTCTATCAAACCGTCTGAAAAAAATAGAAGAGGACCGGAATCGTCTAAACCGGTTCGCTGCCAACCAGAAATATGGCGAATTGATAAAATACAATCTCAAAAAGATAAAAAAAGGCATGACTAGCGCAGTTCTGTTCGACTGGGAAACGAACTCCACATTGAACATCCCGCTGGACCCCTCTTTGACTGCCGTGGGCAACATGGAATTTTATTTCAGCAAGTCTTCAAAAGCGCGAAGAGGATTTTTGATCGTTGAAGAGAGGTTAAAAATCACGAATGATGAAATAAAAGCCCTGCAGGACATGGACTACATGATAACAGAGGCTGAAAGTGTTCAGGAACTGGAGCAATCGTCAGAACTAATCATCGGCCTTTCGAGATCCAGGGCCTTTCCCAAGGGGGAAAAGCTTAAGAGACTGCCGTCCGTTCAGGCTAAACCCTTCTTCGAATATCATTCTCCTGGAGGTCATAAGATACTTGTAGGAAAAAGCGCCTCGGGTAACGACCAGATTCTTCGTAAAGTAGCCGATAAAAATGATTTATGGCTCCATGCAAAAGATTTTGCCGGGGCGCATGTTTTTCTGATCAATTCCGGCGAGTCTCCGATTGCCGACGCAGACATTAATTTTGCAGCGGGGCTGGCTTTGAAGCATTCCAAAGGAAAAAACGCCGGAAAAGGTGAGGTAATGCTAGCTTTGCTGAAAGACGTCAGCCGGGTTAAAGGGGCTCATTCAGGACAGGTAAAGGTCAAGACGTTTCGTTCGGTGATGGCTGATTGTTCCGGAAGCTTTGGGGTGGGATGGCCTGACCAACAGTCATGAGAGCCTGTCGGTCAGGGGATGGTTTGGTTATTTCTTCATGATGTCCTGTTTTGTGACATTCATCAAGCGTACACCTTTGTTTTCATTGCCGGATTTGGTGAAAGCGATTCTTACGATGTCACCGGGTTCAGGAGCTTTCCCGATAAGAGCCTCTTTCAGGTTGACTGTCATCTCTTTTCCCGTCGGTTTGCCGTATTTGGCCTGGGGAGAAATGTTCAGATCATACTCTTCGATTACTATTACCAGGTTGTCCTTGTCATATTTGACTGTCTTACCGTGAGCCACATCAGCGGCCATGGCGGGGATCGCCATGAACATAACCAACGCCATGCAAGCTATGTAAAGCAGGAAATTACGTTTCATCTTTCTTTTCCTCGCTGAAAAAAGGTGTTTAGGCAGCGCTCTTTGCGCCGGCTTTCTTTTCCCTGAGTTCTTGAGCGGCCCCCTTGAACATTATCATGCAGATATAAACGCAAATCGATCCGACTGCGCCCAGGATTAAGACCGTGGCGGCCATATCTATCTTGAACTGCTTGAGGATGATCGAAACCATACAGGCCAGCACCGCGAGACCGAAAGCTATGCGGATGCCATATCCTTTGGCATATTTTGTGGCGACTGTTCCGATCTGGGCGCCTATAGCGGCTCCGGCTAGCATCACGAACACTGCCCATATCTCAATACGGCCTTTGGCGCCGAATGTAAAGGTTCCGTAAAGTCCTGAAATCATAACCTCAAAAA
>CAZGVM010000147.1:0-8304 GCA_964528855.1 uncultured Desulfomonile sp.
GTTCAACCAGTTTGACATCGCTTGTTCCAAAACGAAGTCGATGTAATGTTCCAAACGGAACCGGAATACTCTCTATGAACTCTAGCCCCAATATTGTCTGATAGAAATGCAGACTGGCTTTAATGTCACCGACCAGCATTCCCAGGTCTATAGAATCCTTCCCTATTTCCATGACTTGTTCTCCCTGATTATTTTCGGTAAATCATAGTTGTCCCAACTGAAAGAAAATTTCTCTTAAATCCCGAACCAACATTCGAAGAGCCTCATTGAAAAGCTGTCTGATGTCAAACAGTTTGGGAACTTACCCCCCTGGCGCATCAGGCAGGATTTTTTTCATCGAGACACTTACGAAGCTGTTTTGCCAAAACATCTGCTCCCGGTTCCTTCAGGATTGTCAGATGCGATCCCGGCACAAGATATCTTTCAACGTTCCTGCTCATTTTGCGCCACAGGTCCTCTATATCGGGAATGAATCCCTCTTCCATGACATCGCCGACGAAAATTCGGATCGGGCAGGAGAGCAAACCCCTTAGACAATAGTGGATCATTGCGTCAGTATTTAATTTGTAAACCTGTGGCCTGTTCGATAATACACCTGAATCAAAGTCCAGAGAGAAAGCCGTTTCAATTTTACCTGACTGAACTTTCTTGAGGTACTGGATTTTATTTCGTAAATAAAACATCCACCCTCTTGGTCCCAGCTTGATCAATCCCTCCAGCTTTTTAAAATAATACGAAGCCTTGAAACCGGCCATTCTCGGAAAAGGTGTTTCAATCAGTGCAAGCAGGCCGACCTCTTTTCCCATCTCCTGGAGTTGATAGGCCATTTCAGCGGCCACTATCCCACCGTAACACCAGCCCGCAAGATAGTATGGGGGACGAGGCTGAAACGACATCATCTCACTTATGTAATAGGCGGCCATATCTTCAACAGTCCTGTGAGCTTTAGACGCTTCCTTTAGGCCGAGAGATTCAAACCCAAAACATGGTTGGTCATATCCCAACCTGTTGACAAGATTCACATACCCTAGCACATCTCCGGGGTTGGAATGAACCAGATACAACGGCGGCCTCACCCCGCGGGGTTGGAGTTCAACCAGGCATTGCCACGTTCCGGTCTCCGATGACGGTTTAGCAATACTGACGACTCTGGCCTGCCCTTCAATGGTCGGGTTCTGTATGAACTCTGCCGGTGTCAGCCTCAAACCCGCTCTGTTTACTCGATCGATAATCTCTATACTCATGAGCGAATGACCGCCCAGATGAAAGAAATTGTCATTTATTCCAATTCGCTCGGATCGAAATACGTCTCTCCAGATGTTCAATAGGACTTCTTCTATGGGTGTCCTCGGAAGCTCAACGGTTACCGGTTCCAAGCCTTCAGCAACATTATTATCTTTTAAGGCGTTGACATCTACTTTGCCTCCAGTGGTCAAGGGAAATTGATCCAGAACTATAAAAGCCGACGGAATCATGAAGTCCGGAAGTTTGACCTTGAGGTGTTCTACAATATCTGACTGTTCTACATGGCAACCTTCCTGGAGGACGACATAGGCTTTTAGTTGTAGGGACCCGGAATTATTTTTAGTTGCCACAGTGTAGGCTTCAAGAATCTTCGGCATGGTTTTCAGAGCTGAGTCGATTTCGTCCAATTCTACCCTGAAACCTCGCACTTTCACCTGGCGGTCGGTTCGTCCGCAAAACTCGAGTTGTCCATCTGCGCGGTATCTTGCCCGGTCCCCCGTTCTGTAAATCCTGTCTCTGTCAGAATCCCCGAAAGGATCTGTCACGAAGCGTTCCCGCGTTTTTTCAGGAAGGTTGACATACCCGCGAGCTATGGCCCTACCTCCGATACAAAGTTCGCCGGGAACCCCTATAGGCGTTGGTTTCAGATTCTTGTCCAGGATATATGTTCTCACGTGCTCTAGAGGTCTTCCGATAGGAATCTGGGAAAAACCCGAATAAATGTCGGCGCATCGTGTCAAATCAGTAGATGTGGCTACGACGGTAGCCTCAGTCGGTCCGTAAGTGTTGATTAGCCTGATGTCTGGATTTGCCGATATTCGCCATGCTCGCAAACGCTCCACAGATGGTTGTTCTCCTCCAATGATAACAGTTCTAAGGGTTTCGGGCAGGAGAAGGGAATTTTCCTCGATGGACACCGTTAGTTGATGCCAGAATGCCGTGGGGAGATCCAGGATGGTGATTCGGTGATCAGACCATTCTCCAACTAATTCAGACATTGCCTTCAGAGCTGTGTCGGATCTAAGCGCCAGGGTGGCTCCTGAACATAGAGCGCAGAATATCTCTTCAACGCTTGCGTCAAAGCTCGGTGAGGCGAACTGCTGAATTCGGTCCGAACAAGCAATTTCATAGAGCCTTGAGGCCGACCTGGCAAAAACTGCCAGGGCGGCGTGTTCTATAATCACTCCTTTGGGTTTCCCTGTAGATCCGGACGTGTAAATCAGATATGCCGGGTCGGCTTTACCGGGTTTTTCCTGAAGGTCCTCTCCAGGAAAAGACTCTATTTCATTCCAATCCCTGTCCAGGCACACTATTTCTGGTTTGACGGCCAATTCAGAATTGGTCAGTATGTCCCGGAGTCGTTGATCATTGACCTGATCGGTTAACACTACCGGCGCCTGAGTATCTCCGAGTATGAATTCGATGCGTTTTTCGGGGTATTTCGAATCCAGTGGCGCATAGGCCGCTCCTGACTTGAGGATTCCCATTATACCGATAACCATGTAACTGAAAGGTTCCGTAAAAAGAGCGACACATGTTTCAGGCCCAATCCCGCGACTAATCAAAGCCCGAGCCAAACGATTGGACTTACTATTCAGATCCCGGTAAGATAATTCCAAAGGTGGGCCCGAGTCTCCATGAGGGTCAAGCAGGGCCACATTGTCGGGAAGCGTCCTTGCCCGCTCTTCAAAGATTTCAACAACCGTCTCTCCAATAAATTCAGTCTTTGGAGACGGACCACTCCATTCAGAAAGTAACTTTTCTCTCTCACCGGCGCTGAGAAATTCCATTTCGGATATTTTGCAGTCTGGTCCGGAACAGGCCTGCCCAAGCAAGTTTCTAAAATGTTGAAGCATCCTGGAAATTGTAGATTCGTTGAATAAATCGGCGCTGTATTCAAGAACCATTTTCAGTGTGTCCCCAATCTCGTACATCCAGAGCGTGAGATCGAAGTTGGATCGAAAGGTATCAAGTTCTATAGGCTCGCATTTCAGATTTGCCAGTTCCAGGTCAGGAATCGGCATATTCTGCAACACCATCATGACCTGAAATATGGGAGTACGGGACAAACTTCTTTCAGGTTTGATTTCCTCCAGCACTTTTTCAAAGGGCGTATCCTGATTGGCAAAAGCCCCTAAAGCGTTGTCTCTAACTCTTTGAATCAGTGTTGTAAAAGTTGGATCGTCGTGGAGTTCGGTCCTGATTGCAACCGTGTTGACAAAAAAACCTACTATATTCTCAATTTCATATCGATTTCTATTTGCCACAAATGTCCCGACACATATATCTCCCTCAGCGGTATAACGGTGAAGCAATGCCTTGAAACCAGCCATTAATACCATGAAAAATGATGCATTTTCCTTTGAGCCAAGCTTTCTAAGTTCGGCGCAGACGTCAGCATCCAGAAGAATTGTCTGACTGGAACCTCTATGGCTCTGAATCGCTGGACGTGGAAAATCAGTAGATAGTTCAAGCGGTTCAGGGATGTTTTTGAATTTCTCTTTCCAGTAGGAAATTTGGGCATGGTAGGCCTGGCTGTTCATCCATTCCGTCTGAGCCATGGAATAGTCCGCATATTCGTACGTTGGTGGAGTGAGCGAAACAGGACTCCGGTTGACTGTGTCCGAATAGAGTCGCATCAGATCACTCACAATTATTCCCATGGACCAGCCATCAGAGATTATGTGATGGATGGTGAACACAAGAATATGCTCCTGCTCGTCCAGGCGTATGAGGAGCCATCTGAACAGGGGTCCTTTGCCTAGATCGAATCCCCGATGGGCCTCTTTATTGCATATTGTAATGGCTTCGAATCTTCTTCCGGAAGCAGGCAGGTCTGTTAGATCAACCAACGGAATGGCAAACCGATCGAGTTGACGAACAATCTGAATGGGGTTGGGCTCACTCTTCTCAAACGTGGTCCTCAAGCTTTGATGACGGGCGGTTATCAAATTGACACTTTCGTTCAACGCCTCGAGATTGATGGATCCCTGTAACCTGTAGGCCACACAAATGTTGTATGCCGGGGTGTTGGGTTCGAGTTGATCCAGGTACCAGATCCTCATCTGCGAACATGACACGGGATATTCAGATAGCTTGCCAGAATGTTTCAGGGAAATATGGATCGATTCAGGCTGTCCTGACTCCATGGAGTGAATGGTTTGGGATAACTGTCGCACTGTGGGCGCCCGAAAAATGTCTGACAACAACAGGGCCGTATCAAATTCATCTCTTATGCGTGACACCAGTTGGGCTGCTAATAGTGAATGCCCTCCGAGTTCAAAAAAATTGTCGTGGACTCCCGCCGTCTTTATCTTCAATAATTCCCTAAAGTAAACGAGCAATGTAGATTCGACAGAACTTTCCGGTTCCTGATTTTCGTTTTCATCCGAGTGGATGACATGTTCGGCCGTCGGGATTGGCAGGGCTGTCCGGTCAGTTTTGCCATTTGTAGTATAGGGAATGGTTTCAATCTCCACGAATGCAGATGGAATCATGTAATCAGGCAGGTATTTTTTTAAATGCTCTCTGATCGAGCGGATCGAAATTGATTCTCCTTCACGAAAAACAAAGTATGCAACGAGGTATTGTCTTCCTGGCTCATCTTCTCTCAACAGGACTACGGCCTCCCTGACCGGTTGAAGTCCTCGAATCAATGTTTCAATTTCTCCCAGTTCAACCCTGAATCCTCTGATTTTAACCTGGAAATCCCTGCGTCCCAGGAATTCAAGGTTGCCATCTTCGTGAAGTCTGACCAAATCTCCCGTTCTGTAAAGCCTGGCCCCAGGGTCTTGGGAGAATTGATCTCTAACGAAACGGGCTTGAGTGAGGTCAGGTCTGTTCAGATAGCCCTCGGCCAAGCCTAGACCACCGATGAACAACTCACCCACTGTACCCCTTGGCGCCAAATTACCTTCTTCGTCCAGGATTCTGAGAACCGTGTTCTGAACCGGTCTTCCAATTGGTGTGTTCTCATGAGTCGCATTGGCAGGACTGACGGAGTATAGCGTTGAGCAAATGGTTGTTTCGGTGGGGCCGTAACCATTGATGATGTGAACGGATGGCATTGCCCCGTCTATGGCCAGCAGAGTCCTCTCCGGTATTGGCTCCACACCCACAAGTAATCGTCTTAGAGTTCCCTTGCCGGGATTGTTGGTTGCCCAAGAATCGAGATCAGAGACCATGAAAGGTGGAAGGTAGGCGCTGGTGACATTGTTATTGTAAAGCCAGACCATCAGGTCGGGACCGCTTGACCTTACAGATTCGGGCGCCACAATTAACGTGGCCCCCTCGATCAAAGGGGAAAAGATTTCGTAAACTGAAACATCAAAATTTAGGCTGGTCCACCAGCTACAAACGTCACCGTGTCCTATCGGCTGACGATTCTGAAAATCGGACAGAAGATTCAGAACAGATTTGTGAAAACAACAGACACCTTTTGGCCTGCCCGTTGATCCGGATGTAAAAATTACATACGCCAATGATTCGGGATCATGGTCTTTTCGAAGAGACCGCTCTTCATGTCTGAATTCTGGGCAATCATCGACACATAATGTCAGGACGTCGTGATCTTCAAATATCGGTTTAAGATTCGATGTGGTTATTACTGTTGACGCTTTTGTGTCGGCCAGCATGTCATTGAGTCGGTCTTTAGGGTAGCTGGGGTCGAGAGGAACGTATGCGCATCCTGCCTTGAGTATGGAAAGGAGGCCGATAACGACCAGGGCTGATCGCTCCATGGATATACCCACAAAGCTACTCTTTCCATCTGTAAGTTCAGAAATTTTCCTGGCCAGAGCATTGGACAACTTTTCTACTTCTTCATAGGTATATTTTCCATCCTCAGACATCACAGCAGGCGCTTTCGGAAATTTTCCGGCTATTTCTGAAAACCTCTCATGTAACGTCAAATTGCTGTCCGGTGTCACGAAAGGGCCACAAATGCTGGAACCATCAAAATCAGAATCTGAAGACTGGCTCATTCCGGATTTCTCCACTTCGCGTTGCGACATCTTACCAAAATCGTATCACGGTTAACCCGAATACCGCAATGAAAGTCTTTATGAAAGCCTTGTTGGCGAGATATGAGTATACGGTCACAATATTTGACAAACTCAAGGTCATTTCAGGACTTTTATATCAATAATATAAAATAAAATATTAGCAAGTTAATGTAACTTTTTGAACCTTTTGTAAAACTCATTGAATTCTGACTGGTAGCCTCCAGGCCGCAGCTTTTCGAGGCGCTCAAAAAGTCAACCGAAGGTTCATGGACAGTTTTCCTGATTATCGAGCCGGTTTTTCCGATGTATAGGCGCACCTATGGTTTTAGTGGCTTTCAATAGATTCGCGCGCACGCAGCTTTCTTCCCAACCACTGCTTTTCGGCAGTTCTTGGAAAATACGTCTCAACCCGAGCTAACTCAAGTAATGAGACAAGCTGCTTCTCCTTCTGCGTCCTAGGTGTAGCCCAACACTCCTCCAACTGAGGGAAAAGAAGGCTTGAAGATTTGCCATCAACCATGATATTGCTTTGCGTAGCTTCACGGGCATCTCCTGTAACAAAGTGGTTTTTTGCCAAAGGCACAATCTCACAGCCTTGCCCGTGACACGATCCCATAAGCCAGCCCTAAACTAAAAAATCACTTTTGCAAGAGGCTCAATAGACACCACATTTGAAGGTGGTTTCGACAAGATCAAAAGCCTTTTGAAAGAAGGGGCCGATATCTAGGGAAGTTGGTCAATTTGGAAAAGCAAAGGAGGGGCATGTCCATGAAAATCCGTTTCACTCAAATGTTTCTTTTATTGACAGTGATGTCATGTGCGCTCGGAGTTGTGGATTCGTCTGCATGCATGTCTTTCAGTGTTACCACAAAGGACGGCAGTGTAATCATTGGTCGGACCATGGAATTCGGTGTTGACAGCCACTGGAAAATCGTTGCTGTTCCGAGGAACACTCAGTTCTTCAGCCCCGGGCCAGAAAGCAAGACCGGCATGAAATGGCAAAGCAAATACGGATATGTTGCAGTGGCGGGTTGGGGTTTGAACGATATGGTGGCGGACGGCATGAATGAGAAAGGTCTCTCTTTCGGCGGGTTATGGTACGAACCAGACGTAAAATACCAGAGTGTGCCTCCGGGCCAGGAATCCAGCGCCTTGGCTGAGACTATGGTAGGAGCTTGGATACTTGGTAATTTCGGTACAATTGACGAGCTGAAAACAGCTATAAAGGATGTAATTATATTCAGTTATGTTGTTCCTGCGCTGGGTCAGGCTCCACCAGGTCACATAATCGTATATGACGCCAGCGGAAAAAGCCTAGTCATTGAGTTCGATGAAAAAGGCTCAATGCAGCTTTATGACAATCCCCTGGGTATCTTGACTAACGCTCCGGATTTCCCATGGCACATCAAACACCTCCGGCAATACATTGGCATGAATGACCAAAACCCCAACCCCCGGGATATGTCCGGAATCAAATTGATCCCAACGGGCCATGGAGCAGGTATGATTGGACTACCGGGTGATCTCACTCCTCCAAGTCGTTTCATCCGCCTGGGCGTGACTACGTATTTTGCGAACCAGGCCGACAACGCCGAGAAAGGGCTCAATCTTTGTCAGCACATAGTCAACGCATTTAACATTGTGAGAGGTATGGCTGTAGACAGGTCACCAGAAGGAAAAGTTACCGTTAACGAAACCACTCAGTGGGCATCCTTCAGAGACCTTACTAACAAGGTTTTCTATTTCCAGACTTACGAAAATCTGGATTTGCGAAAGATTGATCTTGGCAAGTTGGATTTTTTTTTTTTTTATGTCAAATTTATACAGATGTATGGCGATCCTCAGTCAATAAAGGATGTAACCGCCACAGCCAAGTGACCCCTGATATTCTTGAATTTCGTGTACTACTGTCGGCCTCGATATTGTTCAGCCGAAATATGCCCCGGAGGTACCCCATGAAATTCAAACAAATGTAGCCCAGATTTTGATGACGGAACCTCGGTGAGGTCCGAGAGACTAAAGGCTGAGTCTACTCTTGTAACCAGCAATCCAACTC
>CAZGVM010000148.1:0-1651 GCA_964528855.1 uncultured Desulfomonile sp.
AATCCGGATCGCATCCACTGCTCTGTCTACTTTGGAACCTGTACCCAATTAAAATGTCTAAATAAAAAGAAAACGACAAAAGATGCGGAAGTGTTATAACCTCGTAATCATGAGGTCTTACGGCTTAACTATATAATACTTCAAAAATAATGAATCCAAAACTTTAATATGGACAGTTAATTTACTGATGTGATAATATAATACTGTCGAATTTAAATCGGAACGTGGCAATCCTGATGAAAATTAAGTTCATCTTATACTTCCTGTTTTTGTTTATTGTCTTTGAAGGAAGCGGTTTAACGCAAGTTTCCCCAGTCGCTGAAGATCTTTTTGAGAGCGGAAAAATTGCCTACAGGGCAGGGGACTATGTCAAGGCGCTGGATTTTTTCAATAGGGCCATTCAACAGGGAGTAGTATATGCGGACGCATTTTTTCGACGAGGTCTGGCCTACGAGAAACTTGGAGAAAACCAGAAAGCGCTTGATGATTATTCCAAAGCTGTGGAAATGGACAAGAATCTGGAAACAGCTTTTAACAACCGTGGAAGTGTATATTACAGGCAGGGTAATTTTGACCAGGCCATAAAAGATTATAGTCGCGCTTTAGAGCTGAATCCTTCGTACTCACTTGCGTATTACAATCGTGGCAACGCCTATTACGGCAAGGGAGCTTTTGACAGGGCGATTGAGGATTTCGGAAGGGCGTTGGCCATAGACCCAAAAGATGTTGACGCCTACAATAACAGGGGATGGGCTCTGACTCAAAAACAGGATTATGATGCGGCGATACAAGATTTTAGTAAGGCGTTGGAACTAAACAGCGAGTATGCGCTAGCTTATTATAATCGTGGAAACGCTTTTCTTAAGAAGGGTGTAGCTGATCACTCAATAAAAGATCTCACCAGGGCGATCGAGCTAAATCCTGAATACTCTCTGGCTTATTTTCAGAGAGCTAACGCCTATTTCAGGAAAAACGAACTGGATCGAGCCCTTGAGGACTACAACCAGTCCGCAAAAATCAACCCATCTTATGCGGATGTGTATAATAACCGGGGGTGGGTGTTTTTCACCAAAGGGAATTCAGCTTTGGCCATGAGGGACATTTCTAAGGCTATTTCGCTGAATCCCGATCTTGCCAAGGCATACGCGAACAGGGGCTGGATTCTGAAATCAAATTCGGAATGCGTCAAGGCGCTGGGTGATTTCTCCAAGGCGATTGAACTTGATCCTTCAAATTCGACTGTCTACGCCTATCGGGCGGCCTGCCTTATTGAAATGGGTCAGATCGACAAGGCGGTCAAAGACCTGGATAAGAGTGTGAGTCTTGAAGCGGGTGAGCCGAATATAAACACTCTTTCAACGCTCGCAGATCTCAAGCAACAGCTTGGTGATTTGAAGTCGTCGGTCGATTTGTTCAGAAAAGTTGCCCAACTCAAGCCCGATGACGCCACAAGCTACTATAACCTTGGTTTGGCATTGGGAAAACAGGGGAAAATTAGCGAAGCAATTGATAACTTCACCAAAAGCATAAAATTCAGGCCTGATTTCAGGGAGGCTTTTTTAAAGAGGTCAGTGGCGTGGGATATTCTGGGCCACAGACAAAACGCCAGGAATGATTTTTCGAAAGCATTGTCTTTGCAGACTGATAAGAT
>CAZGVM010000148.1:1751-8293 GCA_964528855.1 uncultured Desulfomonile sp.
TGATGAGTGGTTTTGCATAATTTTAAAACTTTCTGATTATATTCCGAGCGGTAAAGCGTTGAACAAAGAAACCAAAATATTGATAGGCTCTTTTTTCCTTGCGTTTTGGGCGTTTTTCATGACTGATGTGTCTGCTCAGTCAGGCGGACCTCAGAGCGTTTATACCAAGGCCACGGAAGAGCACTGGAAATGGAATCTGGACGAGGCTATAAGTCTGTATTCGAAATATATTTCACAGGCCCCTGATTCGGCTCAAGCATATTTTTTCAGAGGATCGGCGTACAGATCCAAAGGCTTGGAGGACAAGGCGCTGGCCGATTTTGACAGGGCTCTGGAAAAAGATCCCAATTTGCTGGACGGGTTGTATGGCAGAGGCCAAATCTTTTTGCAAAAGAAGCGTTATGAAAAGGCCGCTGAGGATATGAACAGGCTTCTGGACAAGTCTGCGGACTATCCCGGCGCCTTCAGAATTCGCGGAGAGGCGAATCTGGGGCTTTCAAGAAGCCAGCAGGCGGCGAACGACCTGTCTCGCGCCATGGAGACTAATCCAGACGATGCACAGGCTTATTTATTGAGAGCTATGGCCTATCAAGCCTTGAACCAGCCGGCCAAAGCGCTTTTTGACCTCGACAGGACGCTTCAGCTTGACCCAAAGAACGCTTCCGCCTGGTATCGTAAAGGCAATCTACTTGTGTCCGCTGATGATCTCAAAGGGGCTTTGAGCGCGTACGGAAACGCCTTGGAATCTAACCCCAAAAACGTGGAAGCTTACAATAACAGGGGATTTGTAAACGCTATGCTCGGGAAGACCGATGCTGCGCTCTCTGATTTTTCGAAGGCCCTAGGGATAGACCCTAAGTTTGAGAAAGCTCTGATCAACAGGGCGGACATCTATTCCAGGGCTGGAAAGAACCAGGAGGCCTTAAACGATTACGATGCCCTGACAAGGATTACAAAACCCGACGCTGGAATACTGGCGATAAAGGCTGAACTTCTTTTAAGACTTGGGAGAACCGAGGACGCAATTCGCGATCTTAACCAGGCTTTGACACTAAAACCAGAAGCAATTCAGGTGATCGCACTTAGGGGACAGGCGCTGAAACTCGCACAGCAGTATGAGAAGGCAATCGCCGATTTTGACACAGTTCTAAAAGCCCATCCGGAAGATGCATCGATCCTTGTTGACCGGGCTCAATGTCTGCTTGCTCTGAAAAAATTCAGGCAGAGCGTCACCGATCTCGACGCGGCCATAAAAATGGATCCCAAAATGGCTTCGGCCAGCGTTCTATACGATCTTGCCGTTGCCAACCTGTCACTAAAAGATTTTGAGGCCGCAGTTGATCAGTTTTCCAGGGTCATAACCATTTCGCCATCACATGGTTTGGCAGTGGCTAACCGAGGAGTCGCCTACAAGGACATGGGCAAGCTTGATGAAGCGGCCAGGGATTTCAGGCACGCTCTAACTCTACTTGAAAAACAGTCATCCAAAGAATATACGACCAATCTCCTCAGCGAGACGCAAGCCCTCATAAAAGCGCGCAAGCCCATGACACCGATGCAATATCTGATCGGTGAAAATGTGATTCCCGATTCCGGATTGTCCACCGACAGCGCTTATTGGCAGCCAACCTGCAACAAAAAAAGATTGACTGGTCCTGTCACTTTCAATAAAATCCTCGCTCTACAAGGCTGCGGCGCTACGTAGGCGAGAGTGGCTCTGATGCAGGTCCAGTCCGCCAGTTCATCTCGAGATTGATGGCCTGAGTGACTGACCGGTGAACTATTTATTCCTGGCTAACAAAAAGTTAGCCTTACGATTGGAACAAGAACATCATCTGAGCTGTTAATGGCCCACAGGCTGGATTCCGGTGAAAACACCTATTAGTCATTCAACGTTCTGATTGGAAGTTCAAAGTGTTCCGGACATAACACGCGCTGATTTTCAATGGGATTTTAATTGCTGTCTCTAGGGTAACAGAACTTTAAGGGGTGACATGACATGTGGATGACACGTGAAGAAATTGCTAACAAACTTGGCATTGTTCCCAATAGTGTCAGGGGTAAGGTCCAAAAAGGGCAAATTGAACGAAAAATTGAAGATGGTAAGAACTTCTACAGGTTGGTAGAAAAGCTAGCCAAGCCCGCTCCAGTAGAACCGGTTAAGAAAGTCCAGCCGGTTGAAATCAGATTACCCGAACGCATTGAGCCGGTCGAGCCGAAAAAGCTGGTGGAAGCTCCCAGATTTGATCCTAAAGGAACGCTTCTTGACATGATAGCATCCATTCGGGTGGGAAGAAGCATTGACGCAATAGAGAAAGGTGACGAAATAGATCTTGCTACCGGCGAAATATCCCGGGACCTGGATGCGCGTATATCAATGCGCCAACACAGGCAGCTAAAAGAAATTGAAGACGCCCTTGATCGACTCAGGCACGGTGATTACGGTTCATGTGAAGACTGTGGTGAAACCATACCTGAACAACGATTGAAACTTTTCCCTGCAGCGCGTCTGTGTGTAAAATGTCAGGAAGAACTCGACCAGTACGAGAAAATCAAAGATTACCAGGGTTTTAGGGCGGGTGTCTGGAGAGAGGACTCTTCTGACAGCGCCTACAGCAAAACCTTCGAAGATTGATCAGGAAGGCCGTCTCCATACATTATTAAGTTATTCCCGACGGCCGAACCTCAACCCCGACTTTTGTCTCAAATTATCGTTGTTTTTTCATTCAACGGCAATGGGAGATTCTTATCGGTGACCGATCCCGGTTCAAACTAGCGATCGTCACCTGTCTCAAGTGGTTGGGAATCTACCTGTGGAACACATTCTCAAGCCCCTTGTCTCAAATCCGGAAAATCGGAATCTCTCCGACAATAACTCTTGTCCTCATAAAACCCGCATGCTGTTACAGTCTTTCACACGAGGTCAAATACCATGAGCAATCCTAAAAGTAGCCTGACACTGTCATTATTACTGTTAATGATCATTTCGTGTTTTTCCTCAATCGCATTTGCTGATGATTTAAGTGTGTTTGCTTACAGAGATGACTATCAGACCGAAGCAAAGCCCGGTCGTTGGACTTTGAGGGTTCAGTTCAACAAGCCGGTGTTTGGCAGCAACCTGGCCCAGGCGTTGACGGTGAACACGGGGGGGCAGGCTATTCAGACTGAATTGCTGGACACCCAGGGCAGGAAATTTGGAAATGACGGGCTCACGGAGTTTCATCTTGTCCCAAAACAACCGGTGTCAAGTTTCGCTCCGGTGATGTTAAAGATCAAGAAAGGCTTTACCGATACTTCCGGTCGATCCAGACTCGGCAAAGAATTCTCCTACACGTTCTTACCGGCTCAGGAAATTTCCGTTACGGAAGTTGAGCCATATTACAGCAGCAAGAAAGACAAAGGCATCCTGGTGACTTTCTCGGATTTGGTAGAGAAAAACGACATAGAAAAATCTCTTAAAATTCATCCTAATGTTTCAGGAGTTAAAATCACCAGAGACAATGGCCGTAAGTACAAGATTTCGGGAAACTTCAAAGTTAATGAAAATTACACACTGGAATCCGTGTCCACATCTG
Source organism: uncultured Desulfomonile sp. (assembly GCA_964528855.1). Lineage (GTDB taxonomy): Bacteria > Desulfobacterota > Desulfomonilia > Desulfomonilales > Desulfomonilaceae > CAITZA01. The sequence continues at coordinate 5,327 of CAZGVM010000148.1, forward strand.
TGAATTTCGGTCGCTCGATCATGGAGGCGAACAAATTTTCATTCAACGGTCCCGGTCTTACCAGGCAGATTACCAATCAGACTACCGCCAACGTGGTCGAACTAAAGAGTCAACAGTTGTTTCCTGTGCAGGTCTCGGGGGTGGCAACCGTGAGGGCGGAGTTGACAAGGATTCCGGCCATCATGGTTCCTGACATGTCCGAAATTGTGGCGTCCGGAGAGGCTCCCAACGCTGAAGCCTGGAAATGGGCCAGAGACACCTACGAGACGCTCGATACAAATGGTTTTGTGAAAAAACAGTTCCTTGGCGAGATTCAGACTAGTTCCGACGCCTTTTTCTCTCCTGAATCCAGGGACAATACGCGCCCCTATTCTCTGCCACTGGCTTTTCGCAAGAACCGTGAACAAGGTGGAGCGTGGTTTTTGCAATTGAGCGACCCGGATAACCCGGCCACCCCAAAATACAACCAGCTCGTTCAGATTACCGATATGTCCATAAGTTACAAGCTGTCCCCCAAATCTCTACTTATATGGATAACTTCTATCAATGAAGGCTTACCTGTTCCAGATGTGGACCTGCTCGTTCGAGGCAAGGGAGAATCGACCTTTTATGTTGGAAAGACTGACCAGAATGGGCTGCTCGCTCTCGACCAGGAAACGAAAGGAGAGAACGTCTCCGATGAGGACGCTTCAAAAATAGGGAAGAGTCAGAAAATAGAATTGCCGGAACTGGCTTGGGTGATAGCGGCCACGGAAAATGACTCCAGCGCCATTAAACTGGATAATTTCCGGATCAAACCTTTTGTGTGGAACAGGCAGGACGATTCTTCTTCGGCATTGGCCAGTGAAACGGGATGCCTGTTTACGGAGCGTGGCGTCTACAGACCCGGGGAACCTGTCAATTTCAAATTTGTGGCGAGAATATATGAAAAAGACCAGATACTGTCTCCAAGAGGAGAAAAGGTAAAAACGGAAATTATTGATCCCAGGGGGGACGCCCTTTATTCAAAAGAGTTGACACTGAATGAATATGGTTCATGTTTTGACCAATTTCAATCCCAGTCCTACATGCCTCTGGGCACATATACCATCAATACGACGTTCCTCAACAAGAACCAGAAATCAAAACAGTTTTCCCAGACTTTTCTGATTCAGCAATTCAAGGAACCAAGACACAAGGTTTCTCTCAATGTAAAGACTGAGGATAGAAAGTCTCAGGACTACGTTGGTCTGGATGTCACAGAGGAGTTGCTTCTGGTGGATGTCAACTGCGGATATTATGCGGGAGGCCCGGTTCGTAACGGGAGAGTCAGGTGGAAAATAGACCTTGTTCCGGCCAGTAACAAAGTCAAAGGTTACGATGGCTTCTTCTTCGGCAATTCTAACATCGAATCCAGATTCCTGGAATCAGGTGAGTCGAATCTGGATGGGTACGGGAAAACACTTATAAGAGTTCCACTTGATCCGAAACTATTAACCGGGATATATGGCGTGAAAGTTTCTGTGACCGCATTGGATATAGACGGAGAGCCGGCCACCGAAGTCATGACATTCAACCCCAAACCGAAGTATCTTGTTGGCCTGTCAGAACATCCCGACCAGATCCAGTCGGGATACGCCGGCCAACAGAAATTCGTTGTGATAGGTCCTGAGGGAAAGCCGGTCCCGCAAGCTCCCGTTCAGATCACATGGCTTCAAAAGCGATACCTTTATCTTCAGAAACGTGACGATCAGGGGAACATGGTGGATTCTTGGGAAGAGGGATGGATGAAGAACTTTTCCAGTTCTCAATCAACCAGGGATGGAGAGGGCGTATTCGAGGTTGAACTCAACCAGCCGGGTGATTACATGGTCAACGTCACTTACGAGAAAGACCAGGTTCGATATGCAAGCCAGACCACATATTCGGTCGGATGGGAGGATTATGAGCGATGGATGAGAAACCAGGGGCCAGGACTCAGCAAGTCCTTCGGCGACATTGTCCTTTCACTCAATCGTAAGGAATTTCAGAACGGAGACACCCTCAACGCTTCATCCAGCGCTACAAAACCTGTCAGAAAGGTTCTGGCCACGATAGAGCGTGATGATGTTATAGAGGCAAAGGTAGTAGACGCCGACCAGAAAAATATAAACTTCAGTTTTCCGGTTTCAGAAAAATTCAGACCAAACGTCTTCGTAGGAGCTTTAGCCCCGTCAGGTCGAAAGGGATTTCCACTTTACTACAACCAGGCGGACACCGACATCCCCTCCATTTATAGCGGATATGCAAATGCCGGTGTGCGATCGGACTTAAGGAAACTGAAGATCGAGATCCAGCCGGGAGTAAAGGAACTGAAAGGAAAACCCGGAGCCGAGCAGTCAATTGACATTGTGGCAACGGACCAAAAAGGTTCAGGCCTAAAATGTGAGATGGCGGTTTGCGTGGTAAATGAAGCAGTTCTGGCGCTAACCGGCTTCAAGACACCGGACCTGTCATCTCTGGCCGATTTCAATCTTGCTCTTTCAGTGTTTACCGGAGACCTCAGAGTGGGGCTCGTGTCACAGGATTTACTGAAGATTCTGCAAGCCAGGCCTGTTACCGGTGGCGGAGTAGGCTCCGGACTTGTGACCCCCAGTCTTCGTAAGGATTTCAGGCCGGTTGCCTTCTACAGTCCTTCCGTAATAACCAATGATTCAGGGGAAGCGAGAATCAGTTTCACCCTGCCCGACACGACTACGGCTTACAGGGTCTATGTCGTCGCAGCCGACCAGACGAACGGATTCGCTTCAGTTCAAAAGAATCTGGTGGCCTCCAAGGAGTTTTCACTGGAACCATCAACTCCACGTTTCCTCTGTTCCGGAGACAAGGCCGCTTTCCCGATAATTGCCGTAAACACGACTGATCACGCCGGGGCAGTGAAGGTAAAAGCAAAGGCTTCCCAAAACTTTAACATCAAATTTAAGGATAACGCTTTTGAAGTTCCATCAC
>CAZGVM010000149.1:0-8170 GCA_964528855.1 uncultured Desulfomonile sp.
GTTTTCAATCTTGACACTCTCGTTCGTAGCAAACGTGGTTATTAGCCGTATTTATGTTCTTCCATGAACAGACTTTTTACAAATACCATTAGAGCCACACCACAGAAGTAATTCTGTCATTCCTCCACACAGCGACGAATTGATCTGTTGACCTAATGTCCTCCTGCGTCCGACCTGAAGGACATTCATGTCAACCGGCTCGAGGATTAATTTCCGGAACAGTTCTCTCCCGATATTTTTAATTCATCGACCATGAGTGTCGCAAGGTGTCGATTCCATAACTCGGTCGGATGCCCATCGTCAGGGATGACAAACCCTTCTCCCTTGAACTCCTGCCTTGAACTAAAATCGAGAATCCGTATTCCGGCTTTTCTTAAAAGCGCCGCCACCGCCTGATCCGTGTCATCCACTCCGGGTAGAAGCATGAAGTAGGCTCTGGAGTCAGGGAATTTAATATTAAACAGTTTAAACGATTCTTCAATGATACGTGCGGTAACCTCTATATCTTTTTCCGAAAATTTGCGCGGAATGCCGTAGCGTCGGAAGAAAAGGTCCAGAAGTCTTACGTGGGAGATTGCTGAGTAAATCGCTGATCTGAATGGCCTGCCGGTCTGGAAGTTGCCGTCACGAACAAGGTTTTGTTCTCTGTCGAGATAGTAGAAAGGGAACTCCCTGGCCCAGTTCGTGGAAGCATAATAGGTCCCAATGGCCCGGGCAACGTGGGCCGGTCCGTAGATCATGATTCCCTTGTGCTGCTTGACCTGGTTTGCAAAATCAGCATCCTGAAGTCTCAAAAACATCTGTTGAGGTCCGTAGCCGGAATAACCATAATTGTACGGAACATAGCACGGCGCAAGATGACCGACATGATATGGCAGAGTCTGGTTGTACTGGAGACCTTCGCCAAATGTGAAAGAACATCCAAAAAAAATGAGGAACCTGTCGCCAACCTGTTTATCATTCACCGGGGTAATTCTTCTGGAGAATTCATCAGTTGAATAAGTGACCGAGTATACTGACTTGCCGTCCGGTTCTTTCTTCATTGCCGGAACCACTGCGTTCGGTCTGGGTTTATAACCGTAGTCCGGATCCGGCAAACTGAAACCTTGCGGACAGCCGGAAAGAACTCCGCACTTTTCAAATGGATATAGAAAACGAGCGCCTAGTTCGAGAGCGCAGAGAACGCCCAGAATGATTAACATCCACACAAGGATGACAGGAGCGGAGAAAAAATGTCTTGGAATTCTCTTCATGAATACAGGCTTATTTCAGGGGTGGGAAAATCAGACTCCTTAAATCAGGAATTCTCACCAATATAATGGCACAGTTCTAAAAAAATTATAAACAAAAATCTTTTCCGAGAGCATCACCCTCTACGTCAAGGCCTATGACGTGTTAGAATAACTTGCGTTAGGCGTTAGAAAAGTGACATCACAGGTAAATTCTGATATTTCAGAAGCGCATCAGTTTTCGGGATCTCCTGAAAATATGTCGTAAGGTCTGGTCGAGGAGGTCTGAATGAGGCAGTTACTTCAAAATATGCGAAACGGGTCAGTGACACTGACCGAAGTTCCCTGTCCAAGTGACAGGCCCGGTAGACTTCTGATCAGAACGACCGCAACCCTTGTGTCCTCTGGAACGGAGAGGATGCTTCTGGACTTCGCCAGGGCCGGTTTTCTGCAAAAAGCCCGCAAACAGCCTGATAAGGTTCGAATGGTCCTGGACAAGATAAGAACCGATGGATTGGTCCCTACAATAGAAACAGTCCGAAATAAACTCGAACAACCCATGGAGATGGGTTACTGCAATGTCGGCAGGCTTCTGTCCGCCGGTCGTGGAGTCACTGGATACCGGGAAGGTGATCGGGTAGCTTCCAACGGGAAGCACGCCGAGGTTGTGAGTGTGCCTGTGAATCTCTGCGCAAGAATTCCAGAGGCCGTCACAGATGAAGAGGCAGCGTTTACGGTTCTGAGCGCAATAGCGTTACAGGGCATACGGCTTGCCCAGCCGACTCTCGGCGAACTCGTCGTTGTCACAGGTCTCGGGCTGATCGGCCTGCTGACAGTCCAGCTTCTTAAGGCCAATGGTTGCCATGTTCTCGGAATTGATCCGGATGAGCAGAAGCTGGCCCTGGCCGCAGAGTTCGGCGCAAGGACGATCAATCTAGGGAAAGGCGAGGACCCGGTGGCCTCCAGCCTGGCCCACTCAAGAGGCCGGGGAGTCGATGCCGTGATTGTGACCGCGGCCACCCGGAGTAATGAGCCTATTCATCAGGCGGCGCTCATGTGCAGGAAAAAGGGGAGGATTATTCTAGTCGGAGTGACCGGCCTCGAATTATCAAGGGACGATTTTTACGAGAAAGAGCTTTCCTTCCAGGTTTCATGTTCTTACGGCCCGGGCCGTTATGACCCCAATTACGAGGACAAGGGAAACGACTACCCCATCGGTTATGTCAGATGGACGGAACAGCGTAACATGGAGGCGGACCTGGATTTAATGGCCGGAGGCAGTTTGAACGTCAAGCCTCTGATCTCCCACCGGTTCTCAATAGATGACGCTCCAGCGGCTTACGATGTGGTGACAGGTAAGCAACCCTCCCTCGGCATTCTGCTGCGTTACCACGATCAGACACAGGACTCCGACGACAATCTGCGTAAATCGTCCGTCGTGATAACTCAATCGGCGTCCCTAACGGAGGGGGCCAAGGCCTGCGTAGCCTTTATCGGAGCAGGTAATTACGCCTCGTCGATTCTCATACCGGCATTCAGGAACGCCGGGGCCCGACTCAAGGTTGTTTCTTCGGCTCAAGGGCTCTCCGGTGTGCTCGCCGCAAAAAAACACGGTATAGAACAGACTACGACGAACACTGCGCAGTTGTTTGAAGATCCGGAGATTAACACTATTGTCATAGCCACACGACACAACACCCACGCCGGATTCGTAATAAGGGCGCTGGAGTCCGGCAAGAACGTCTTCGTGGAAAAGCCGCTATGCCTGACGTTGGAAGAACTGGCCCAGATAGAAGAAGTTTACCAACTCAATGTAAACAATGGCGCCCCAAGACTGGTGATGGTCGGCTACAACCGTCGTTTCTCGCCTCAGGTCCAGAAAATCAGCGAACTGCTCAAGGGCGTCAACTCGCCTAAAGCGTTCATAATGACTGTCAATGCCGGTCACATACCAATGGAGCACTGGACGCAGGACCCATTGGTAGGAGGCGGGCGCATAATTGGCGAGGGCTGCCATTTTATAGATCTCCTGCGATTCCTTTCCCGGAGTCCGGTCTCATCATGGCGTGTCTCGGCCATGAAGGCCCCTACCAGGGATACCGTAAGCATGGAACTCCAGTTCGCCGACGGCTCCATCGGGACCGTTCATTACTTCGCCAATGGCTCAAAGCAATTCCCGAAGGAGCGACTCGAGGTCTTCTGCGAAGGTCGTGTTCTTCAACTGGACAATTTCAGGAAAATGAGCGCCTTCGGTTGGCCGGGCTTTAACAAGATGAACCTGTGGCGCCAGGACAAGGGACAAGCCTTCTGTGTGAGTTCATTCATCAAGGGCATTGAAAGCGGAGGAAATGCGCCGATTGCTTTTGAGGAAATTGTTGAGGGAACCAGGATCAGCATTCTGGCCCAGAGACAGGATTCACTTTAATGAAGAAAAAAATCGGCGCCGCTCAAACCGGTCTTTTTAGTAGTTTTGTCAGCAGTCTCTTGTAGATGGCGTACTGATGTGACCAGTCGTTCACGCAGGCTTTCTGGTAAGCGTTGGAGACCAGGCTCTCCCTGAAGGATGGAGAGTCATGGATTTCAATTATTCGGGAGGCCAAACCGAGATGGTCCTCCGAGTCGTAAAAGGATATTGCCTCATCTCCGTAGAGTTGTTCGAGGACGTTTAATCTTGTGGAAACCATCGGCAACCTGGCCAGCGCCATTTCCGGAATTTTCAGGGAGAGGGCCCAGTCCATGTGACAGTTCCTGATCGCCGGGTAAATACCCACATCAGCGGACGCCATTATTCCGGGCATCTCCTCTATAGGCGCCGGATCGACCACATACAGCAAATCATCAACGCCCAGTTCACCGGCCAGCCTCACGCAGTCATCCAGTCCCTTCCCCTCTTCCTTGATCTTCGGGACAATCTTGAACCTGATATTAGGGATTTTTTCTCTCAGTGTCGGAAGAGCCCTCACCATTACCTCAAGTCCGTACCTCGTCGCAACCGTGCCCACATACAACACCGTGTAATGATCCGGGTCCCTTTTCAGTTTCGACGCGATCACATCCGGAGCGAAGAGTCGTGAGTCCGGCATGTTCATGATCACCGTGATCTTGTCGGGAGGCGTCCCCCGAAATATCAGTTGGCGTCTGAAAGACTCCAGGGCCGTGATGACATGAGTCGAGAATCTGCATGAAGCCTGCTCAAGCAAACCTAACGCCCTGATAAGCAGGTGGTCCGGACCGACATTCAGCTTGGACTGACCCAATTCCGGCATAGGATCCCCGATATGCAATAGAACCGGTTTGCCGGCCAGTCTCTGGATAAGTGAGGTAAAGACCAGAAAATCAGGCATGTTATGAACATGAATGACATCATACCTGTTTTTCCTGTCGAGTCTGTTCGTTTGGTAAAACATCGCAAGCACTGTAGATGCCCAGTCCAGAACATGGCCGAGCCCTTCATGCCTTGTGCGGGTTTTGTTGAGTGTGTAGCAGCGGATAAAAGGTGGGCGACTCTGATCCGAACCGTCATCTGAGGCCAGACTGATGACATCAACATAGTGCCCGTCCCGTGCAAGTGAGTCCGCAAGTCTTCTCACCCTCACGTGACGCGCGAAAATGTTGTGCAGGAGCATCAGTACCCGAAGCGGACGAGGTTCAGATGAATCTGTAGACCCATTTTGGGATGTGTAGTTCACGTTTGTTAAGCACCATGCCCAGAATATTGGTCCTGGCTGATTTCGTCTTGTTTATCGCAAATTCGAGAACCTGCTGCTTGGTCGTGTTGGCTTCCACCACGATTATTGATCGGTCCACCTGCTCACTGATTATTTTTGAGTCCACATAAGGAATCATCGGAGGTGAATCCACCACGATCAGGCGATACCTCTCCTTTAATCTGGCCAGCACTGCCCCTAGATTCTCCAGTGACAATTCGATGGTAAGGTCTCTGGATGCCGAGCCTGCGCCAGACGCCTTGATAGCCTGAATATTTAAAATCCCCGAGTGCTCAATATTATCAAAAACTGTTTCAGGAGAGTGAAGGGCGGAGTTTAACGATTTCCCGGATGACAGCCCCAGAATCTCCATGAAACAGGGGTGCCGAAAATTTGCTTCAACCGCTATCACACTATTAATGTCCCATAACTCCGATACGAACTTGGTAAAGCCTAACGCGGTGGATGATACTCCCTCGGTAAGTCGGGAGGCCGTGATTTGCACCGCTACATTGCCAAGATCGCTCTCAGGCTGGAATAGGGCCCAGTGGAGACGGCGAAACTCATCCGGATATGAATCCACAATTGTTTCGATAGTTTGTTGAGTCATTTCAATGGGATTATAGAATAAAGTGATAAATAAGTCCACCCAAAACTCCCGGGCGCATAATTCATGTATTACTTTAATAAATCATTATTTATAGTTGACATTTTTATATTTTTAGGTATAAATTATAAAAAACAGCGAGGACGCTTAGTTAAAATAAATTTCATGACAACCATATATGAAGCCAGAAAGACTATTGATTAACATTTAGATCGTATCAGACAAGTTGCTTCATTGAATGCGTAATATGACGAAAAGCCCCCTGAAAATGGCTCTAAGTAAAGGAATTCCGGTGGAGCCATGCAGACTTCCAGGAATGTGAGGAACGCGCCATGACGCGCTGGAAACCAAACCTAGCTGCTGTTGAAGAGGCATCCAAGCCGAAGCCGGAGGAAGCCCGACTTGTAGAAGTAGACAAGCCGGATGAAGCGGCCTCGGGGTGGCAAACGTCCGCCGATGTCCCCGTCCCGGAGGAAAGCCCGGATCAAAAGCGATCGTGCGATGCGGCTTCAAAAACATCTCAGACGCAACCTAAATCATCCAATCCGCACAATCCGCTTGACGACGCTTCTATAGATGATCTGGGAAGTTTTCTCGAATTACGGTCTGATGAGCAATCCAAAGAGAGTGAAACGCCGGCAAAACAAGCTCAGCCTGCGCCTGCAGGCGCCCTGGCCCGCGTAAAGCCGTACCTGAAATACGCGTTAGCGGGTGTGTTGTGTGTGGCGTTGGCGGTTGCGGCCTACAGCGTTTACCGGATGTATTTCACCGACACCCACGTTTCGGCCACGGTCTATATACTCAACAATAACCAGCCCGTTCACGAGGAAGCGCTGAAAATTACGGATCCTGCTTCCATGACAAACTTCGTCCAGAGATTTTTTGTCACGACGCTCCTTGAAAGGGGCCTCTCCAATAACAATGAAAACAGGTTCGCTTCGGCCTCGGCCATGCTTGACTGGTTCAGGAAGAGCCTGAAGATCGATCGGGATGTCAGTGAAAACGCTGCCCGCATATCCTTCAACCTCACAGGCGGCGATCCGATGTTGATGAGCAAACTGGTTGACGGCTACATCAGTTCATACATTGAATCGAAAGCAGCCATCGACGCGCAGACACCGATAGTGGAAACCTCGGTGACTTCCGGCTTCCCTCCAGCTGTTAACAATATTGGCAAGAGCGCGCCGACTACGTCGCCGGAATCCGACGCCGTCTCCAGAAACCTGAAAATCGTCGATGAAAAACTTCGCAAGCTGGATGAAACAGACCAGGAGTATGTCTCCGCGCAAAGGCTCCTGAGCAAGGATCGCCTGATAGGATCTTCGGACCTGGCCACTAACTCGGCCCTGGCAAAATTGCAGAGCAGGGTGGTGGAACTGGCAGTCCAGAAAAACGCGCTCCAGGTAAAGTTCGCCCCGTCGAGCAGGGAAGTACAGGCGATCGAACAGGAGATACGGGGAATTCGAGAGGCGATGAGGCAGTATCTGACCGAGCAGCGACAGTTCGTTCAAGCAAGGAAAGGCGAGTTACTGGCAGAGAGAGCCGAGATCTTGCGTCAAAAAGCCCTGGTCTCCATTGAAAATGAAATAGCGGCCCCGTCCCAGGTTCTACAATCTGTTCAGGCCACTCCGATCAATAGAAGACCGGTCCAGGGCAATCTGCCAAGCGGACGCTTCTGGTATGTCGGACATGACGGGATGACAATAATCGCCGAGCCCACCACACTTGGCAGAACTATGGCGGCCAGTGCAGTCAACAGTTCAGCTAACGCATACAGGCATGAGGCGCCCCCTCAGAACATGGGTTATGCTCCCGGTCCGGTCAATCAGTTAAACGGTAATATCCCGATGAACCAGCCCGGGAATTATCCATACATGAACCAGACGAACAGCAATTATATGGTGAACCCGATGAACCCGACCCAGAATTACGGGCCGCCGATCAATCAGGTCCATCAGTTCCAGCAGGCCCCTCAGCAATACAACATGCCGACGGGTCCTGTTCCCAACCAGGGATTGGCGCCGGCGCAGAAACCTGCCGACTACGGCCAACAGTTCCGCTACAGCGACGCATACGCTCCGGCGAAACCACAGAATGCCACTCCTGTGACGGCTCAGCAGTCGGCGCCGCCAACACCGCAATACCAGGCGCCTGTGACTCATTATGCAAACCCACTCCATACCGGTGTTAGCCAAAGCCCATTGATGTCAAACGGATTAGGCTCAAAGTTTCACCAGCCCAACCCGTCCGTCAATCGCAGCCAGACGCAGACATTACGAGGATCTTACTAATGAAAAGCGTCAATTACATTAACACGGCCTGTAAGGATAGAGGGCTAGAGATGGTCCGTTCAATATGCTTGGCCAGATCAATCGCCATCGTGATCGTGACGCTTATCGTGTTACCAAGCCTGGTCATGGCCGACATGAGGGAAGAGCGCCCGGTCTGGACGATGGGATTTGAGGGTTTCTTCAGCAGTATCGATGGTCGCATGGGTTTCGACCAGCAGAACGCAGGATATGGAACGCTGAATGATTTACGTCAAGACTTGGGTTTGCCATGGGACAACATTTCAGACCGGGTCGTGGCGTCCCTCAGACCATTGCAGCATCATTTGGTAAGGGTAT
>CAZGVM010000150.1:0-8164 GCA_964528855.1 uncultured Desulfomonile sp.
AACGTCGTGGCCCTGTGAAGGGTTACGTTTGCAGATTCGGAGAGTTCTTCCTCGATTATGTCTAGAACATCCTCCTCGTCATCTACCGCCAGAATAAGCTTGTCTTGTAGGATCTCGGAACCGGCCATTAGATAGTCCTTTTCTTGGAGGGATGAGGTCAGGCCCAAATCCCTGAGCTGAATAGGTTTTTTATAACACGAACTGGTTTCTGATCAAGCTCTTGAAGGGTGGTTTCGTCTTTTCCCGGCGCCCACCGCAACTCGATAGCGCTCACGCTCACAACATCTGTCACTGTGCAAGCAACATGCTTACTCATCCGCAAATTGGAAGTCAACTTTTTAGACAGAGTTTTTTACCTTTGTCTTGTTAAGAGTCCTTGACGCCTTTGATTTTAATTAGGTACGCTCCTTTTGGCAAGTTCTACATGCGCCGGCGCCGATGTCTTTGCCTAAATTCGTAGTTCGGTATATATTGAAATGCGTCGTTTCACGCCGGACTGCGCTGAATATGAAATAAACATTAATTTTAAGGCCGCGGTTCAGCGCGCTGAAACCTGCAGGAAATAATTTTTACCAGGGATTCTTCATGACATTAAGAAAATACATTGTTGTGCCTCCGATGACAGGAGATCTGGAGCAACTCAGGGAGATAGCAAGTAACCTCTGGTTCTCATGGAACATGGATGTCGTTGAACTCTTTGATCATCTTGATGAAAAATTGTGGCGTGAATCCAACCACAACCCGCTTCAGACTCTCATCAGACTCTCCAGCGCACGACTCAGCCAGATAAAGGCCGACGAAGGATACCGCGCTCACACTCACAAGCTTCATGAAAAATTCAGGAACTATATGACCAGCGCAAAGCGCTACGCATACAGGCTTGAACGACCTCTGGACTTCACCATCGCCTATTACTCGCTTGAATTTGGAGTCACGGAGTGTTTGCCTGTCTACTCCGGAGGGCTCGGATTACTGGCGGGAGATCATCTCAAATCGGCCAGCGATCTCAACGTGCCGCTGGTCGGAGTCGGCCTGATGTACCAGGAAGGATACTTCCATCAAAGACTGGCTGCGGATGGCTGGCAACAGGAAGTATATCCCCGGACGGAGTTTGATACCCTACCCCTTGAAAAACAGACTGACTCGACAGGCGCCACGATAATACTCTCCGTCGATCTGGCAGGTGAACCACTCTATTTCAGGATACTGAAAATCAATGTGGGCAGGATCGCACTTTATCTTCTCGACGCGGATATTCCTGAAAATTCCCCGAAAATGCGGTCTGTCACCTCGAGACTGTATGGCGGCGACAATGAGATGAGAATCAGGCAGGAGATACTGCTGGGAGTCGGGGGCAGCCGGGCTCTGAACGCTCTGGGGATTGAGCCATCGGTGTTTCACCTCAATGAGGGCCACGCGGCCTTCACACTGCTGGAGAGAGTTCGATATTTCGTGGAGGACAAACACCTGAGTTTTGATGAAGCTAGTTTAATGGTAAAGAGCCAGAGCATATTGACGGTGCATACTCCTGTCCCGGCTGGAAACGACGTTTTTGACACCGCTTTGATGGAAAAATATTTCAGGCGCGAGGTCGAGCGCATCGGTGGCCGTTTCCACAAATTTCTGGAATTGGGCAGACGCCGGCCTGATGACGCCACGGAAGGTTTCTGGATGCCTGTGCTGGGGCTTCGACTGTCATCAAGGGCTAATGGGGTAAGCAGACTTCACGGACGGGTCGCCAGAGACATGTGGAGTGAAGTATGGCCGCATCTTGACAGGCAGGACGTTCCGATCGGGCACGTGACCAACGGGGTTCATATTCCCTCTTATGTCTCCAGGGATTTGCTCAAGTTATATGACCGTTATCTGGGGCCGGGATGGACTGAAGATCCAGATAACGAAAAAGTGTGGCAGCGCGCCCTAACCATACCGGATACCGAGCTGTGGAGAACTCGTGAACGATGCAGAACACGATTGCTCTACTTCGCCAGGAGGAGACTGCTCAAACAGCTCAAGGGCAGGAATGCTTCGGCGCATGAAATTGACGCGGTCGAAAACGTGCTGAAACCCGAGGCTCTAACAATTTGTTTTGCCAGAAGGTTCGCCACCTATAAAAGAGCTGCGCTCCTTTTCAGGGATCCTGAAAGGCTCGCCGCCATTCTCACCAAAACGGGAAAACCGGTTCAGCTTATTTTTGCAGGCAAGGCTCACCCAGCTGACGACGCCGGGAAACAACTCATCAGGACCATCATCCAGAAGATAAAAGAGGAGCCTTTCAGGGGCCGTATTGTCTTCATTGAGGACTATGACATCAACATTGCGCGCTACATGGTTCAAGGGGCCGATGTCTGGCTGAACAACCCTAGGCGTCCCCTCGAGGCCTGTGGCACCTCTGGCATGAAGGCCGCCGCAAACGGCGCTTTAAGCCTGAGCATACTCGACGGCTGGTGGGACGAAGGTTATCTCGGCGATAACGGATGGGCCATCGGGTCCGGTGAAGAATACGACAATCCCGAATATCAGGACCAGATAGAAAGCAGGGATCTTTATGACCTGCTCGAACAAAGTGTGGTCCCGCTTTTCTACGAGCGGGGAATAGACGACATTCCGAGAGACTGGATAAGTATGATGAAAAGGTCAATTACCACCATTTGTCCTGAATTCAACTCTCACAGGATGGTATCCGATTACATAGAGGGCTCTTATATCCCATGCGCCACCACTTCGGACGTGCTCAGGGAGAACGACTTCGGATTACTCAAGGAAATGGTGGCCTGGAAAAAACAGATTGCCAGGGATTGGCCCAATCTGAAAGTCCTGGACGTGACTGTTGGTGATCGGACGCACGCGATCAAGGGACGACAGTTGGATGTCTCCGTAACTATCGATACGGCAGGACATAATCCGGATGAACTCAAAGTTGAGATATTCCATGGACCTATAAACACCTACGATGAATTCAAGGTCAGAAATGTGACTGTCCTGGATAATTTCAGGCGCGCTCTTACAAATGGATCATTCGTATTCACGGGCAAGATCCCTCTGATGTATTCCGGGCTTTACGGTTACACCGTTCGGATAACGCCTTATATGAAATATCTGCCTGTGTCTGAATCTTATGAATTGATTCTCCGTGGATAGCTGATAAAATTTTTTATAGAGATATATGGTTATTGTTATGTAATCGACTTGATTATTTTTACAACATCATGTTATAGGTATTGATCAAATTTCATTGGACGGTTCCGGCCTTTAGATTCTTTCGGGCCCGACCATTACCTTTTTGCTGCGACGGATGAGTGTCACCACCCGCTGAAGCTTCACTGCGGGTCAATCCACGCATATAAAAAATTGAATGACGATTCGACTCGAAGGGGTAGGTTTTACCCTTTTTTGTTAATTTACGGCATGTTACATTGAGGAGGTCTAAATGAAGCGTAGTAGCTGGTTGTTCCTTGGTATCTCCTTGATTGTGGCGTTCGGGGCCATGGTGGTTCTCTCCACACCCGCAGATGCGGGCCCTTTGGAAGACGCCATAGCCAAGACCCCCCAGGGAACGGGTAAGGGACAGATCAATCCGAAAGCGGAACCCGGTTTCATGGGAATTCCAGGCGCCCCGAGAGTTTTCTGGCTTTGGGGTATTCTCTGGGGTGTATGGGTAGGCTGGATATTTTCTTCGGTCGGCGCTTTTGGTGGAATCATGGCCGGTGTCGGTCATATTACCGTCTTTGGATTGGCCGATTACGGCAAAACTTTCAGGGATACAAACCCGACTCTCAACAAGCTGTTAACGGACTCCATACGTGTTTGCAACCAGTATCTGGTGGCCCTGTCAGGGCTCATATCATCGGTCACATATTACCGCATGGGCCGTCTGGTAATGCCTCTGGCGCTGTGTTTGGCCATCGGCGGCATATCCGGCGCTTACCTTGTTCCCGTACTCACGGCGGGCAAGATTAACCTCAGCATGTACATCGGTTATTTCGGTCTGGTGGTTTTTGCAGTAGCAGGCGTTCTCTTCTATGAGACCACTCCTGCGGGTCAGGCCAGCAGAAAAGCGGCCAAAGCCGCCACCAAGGCTTTTGAAGACGCCCACATCGCCAAGAAGCAGGGGACTGGCGCCAGCACAGATCATCACGGTGTCCAGGTGAAAAGCTGGGGCGTTTCAAGAATAACTTTCGCCTTCTTCGGTGTAGAGTTCTCTTTCAATCCCATTTGGCCTATAATCGGTGGGTTCGTCATTTCCGCGATTTCCGCATTTATCGGAGTCGGCGGTGGTTTTCTTTATGTGCCATTCCTGACTTCAGTCGCCAAGCTGCCCATGTTCATCGTTGCCGGAACTTCCGCTCTTGCGGTTCTCGTCAGCATGATAACCTCGATATTCACCTTCATGTTCGTGAAATCGACACAGGTCGATTTTGTCCTGATCGGAACCGAGTTGATCGGCGTGTTCATCGGCTCGATTCTTGGCCCGATGACATCCAAATACATACCGGAAGTTTGGCTCAAGCGACTGTTCGTAGTGCTGGCCCTTTACGTCGGTATCGGTTACACCACCAAGGGTTTCCTGGGTTATTCAGTATTCCCCGGCATGTAAATCCTTGATTCTTATTGATTGGACCAATTTTGGCTGGGAGCTTTTTTTAGCTCCCAGCGTCGCTATTTGAACACCTAATGGAAATGAATCCCGTCTTCACTTTTGTCGATCCTTTTCTCATCTGGTTCTACAGATTGACGGGGCATGCTTTGGTTGATTTCATTATAGGGACCACCGTGTTGGCCTTTTTTGCGGTTCTTATCGGGGAGTTCTGCATATCTCTGGCTTTCCTGGCAGCCAGAAAGAAAATAGACCAGACATCCGAGGAAGTGGTCCATTACCAGAATCTTTCCATGAAGGCGATCGCGTCGGGGGACAAAGAATCGTACAACGCGGCAAACAAGCTGGCCAATGACGCCTTTGGAAAATCGTTCTTTTTACAGGTTGCGCTGTCCGCCGCCTTTTTGTGGCCGGCGTTGATGTCCGCCGCATGGATGCAGCCCAGATTTTACGATGTCGAATTCCACACGCCTTTCGATGACTTTTCAGTCGGCTTTCTCTTCTTTTTTATCGGCCTCTATATACCGGTTTGCATTGTGTTCAAAAAATTCAAATACAGGCTCCCCTACTTTCGGAGCATAAAATCTGTGCTGGACACCTATGAGAGAAGCTCCAGGAAGATGAAAACGCCCGCTGACTACATTGACGAGGCAAACAAGGAAAGTCAGGGTTAATTCGGGATCGTGCCGTTGTGATTTTATTCCGGGTTCAGTGAAAATTCGTTATAATTGGTTTTTTACCAACGTTAATCAGTGTCACATATATTAATCGAAGTAATGAGAGGGATTGAAAATGTCCGATAGTTCCAAGCATGTTGTCTACAGTGTTTGTAACATGTGCACAGTTCGCTGCCCTATCGAGGTAGAGGTCGAGAACGGCTCGGTCAAACACATCTGGGGTAACCCGCATATTTTTGGCGGTCGTTATCTGTGTCCTCGCGGGGCGGCCGGCAAGGTTTTTCAGAACGACACGGAACGCCTGCAGTACCCCATGATCAGGGAGGGTGAACGCGGGTCCGGCCGTTGGAGAAGAGCTTCATGGGAAGAGGCCCTGGACTATATCGCCGAAAATCTTAAAAAAGTGATCGAGAAATACGGTCCGGAGAGTATTGCCCTGGCAGATCGCGGAGGCGCCTTTACAGACATAGAAAAAGCCTTTATCAAGGCTCTCGGATCACCCAATTATTTTAACCATCATGGCGCCTGTTCCAATAGTGTTCACAATGCCCACAACGGGATTGCCGGCCAGAGAAGAAACACGGTCTCTTATGACTGGAAAAATTGCCGCTACACCATCTCATTCGGCAGGAACATCCTTGAGTCCATCGGCTCCAAGGAAGCCAAAGACTTCATAGACGCCCTGGAACGTGGGATGAAGTTTACTCATGTGGATGTCCGCTGGAACTACACAGCGGCCAAGGCCGACAAGTTCCTCATGATCAAACCCGGTGGAGACTACGCGCTGGCGCTGGCGCTCATCAATGTCATCATATCAGAAAAACTCTATGACGCGGAATTCGTGAACAGATGGGTCGTCGGCTTTGATGAACTGGCAAAATACATCACGCCTTACACCCCGGAATGGGCAGCCAATGAAACAGGAGCCAGGGCCAAGGACATCATCCAGATCGCCCACGATCTGGCGGCAGCCAAGCCGGCGGTAATCGTCAATCAGGGTTGGATGACGGCCTGGACTAAAGACGACTATTACCTGCGTCGCGCAATATACATACTGGACGGGCTGCTCGGGGCATACGAGGCCAAAGGCGGCCTGTTGTTCAACAAGAATGAAGTCGATGCAGGTTACAAGCCCCTGAGGAAACTGGTCGATGGCCCGCCCAAAGTGGAAAAGAAGCGATTTGACGGTTGCGGCTGGAAGTACAAACACCTTTCCGGTGATTATGGACTGGCCCAGATGTTGCCTTACGCTATAAACAATGAGGATCCTTATCCCGTCAAGGCTTTCATCAATTATCGCTTCGATCCGCTGTCTTCCTTCCCGGATCCGGTGGCTTACGCCGACGCGCTGAAAAAACTCGATCTCCTGGTAACCATCGATGTAAACTACAGCCATACCGGATGGATTTCAGACGTGGTCCTACCGGAATCAACCTACCTTGAGAGAACCGATGCGGTAATAGTTAAATCGGGACCCAAACCTTCTCTCTGGATGCGGCGTAAGGCCGTAGAGCCCAAATTTGATTCAAAGCCCAAGTATTGGATCTTCAAGCAATTGGCTGATCGACTGGGCATTGGGCAGTACTTTCCTTTCGAGACCATCGAAGAACTTATTGAATGGCAGCTCAAGGACATGGGCATTCACATGTCGGACTTCGAGGCCAAGGGTTACGTGCCGTTGGCCAAGGATCAGATCGTGTGGGATCGAAACGAGGGGCTCAAGTTTAAGACACCTTCCAAAAAACTGGAATTTGTCACGAGCATGCTTGAGGATAACGGCCTGCAGTCTTTCCCGCCTTATGAGCCTCCGGCTTCCCCACCTCCGGGTCATTTCAGGCTGGTCACCGGCAAGATAGCGGTGCATACTCAGGGAACCTCACTTAATAATCCCTTACTGAATGAGATCCAGTGGCAGAACTGTCTGTGGATTAATACCGCCGAAGCCAAAAAATTGGGCATCGGTGATCGGGATGAAGTGGTAGTTACCGTTGGAGATGTGGCGCAGAAATGCAGGGCAAGGGTAACGGATCTGATTCATCCGGAAGCTGTTTACACGCTTCATGGCTTCGGACGCGAGATCCCCCTGCAGACGAGGGCCTACAAAAAGGGTATGAGAGACAACACGCTCATGACCGGTCTGTTGACAGTGGCCCCGGGCGGGAACTGCCCGATAACGGACTGCTTCGTCACGGTCGCCAGGGCGAAGTAGGGCTTTTTAGCGAACACGAGATCCCACGATCTTTATTAAGTGAGTTTTTCGACTGAGGAGTTTTTCCAATGAGTGATTATTACATATATCAGGATCAGTTAAGGTGCATCGGCTGCCGGGCCTGTGAACTCCATTGCAAGACCAAGAACGACGTCCCTGTTGGCCCGAGTTTTTGCAAGATCATCCCCGTGGGACCGTCCATGCAGGGAGATGTTCCACGTATACAGTTCATATTCATGCCGTGTTTCCATTGTGAGCACCCCTGGTGCGTGTCCGCCTGTCCGACCGGAGCGATGCAGAAAAGACCGGAGGACGGTGTAGTATTTGTTGATCCTTCCATGTGCATTGGCTGCAAGGCCTGCATCACCGCCTGTCCCTGGGGCGCTCCACAGTGGAACAGGGATAACGGCCGGGTTTTCAAGTGCGACTACTGCAAGGACAGGCTGGATGAGGGGCTTGAGCCGGCCTGCGTCACAGGATGCACCACCGCCGCCCTGAAATGGGTCTCACCGGCTGAGTCTTCCAGCCAGCGGCGGGAGAAGTTCGCAAAGGTAATAGCTAAAGATAGCCCGAACGTATAGGGCAATATAATTAATGCCGACGGGGTTTGACGGGTATGGCCCGCCCAACCCGCTCCATTTTCTATAACAGGTTACAGGAGCGAGAAATGCCAGGAAAACT
>CAZGVM010000151.1:0-8115 GCA_964528855.1 uncultured Desulfomonile sp.
AAAAAGACACCATCTTGCGTGGTCTTGCGGCTGTATGTGTCAAAAAAAGCGTAGGATGCGTTGAACGCCAATCGCCACAATCGTGTTTTTGAGTAAACTTGAAATACGCTGGGTGCTGAGTCCAAGGATCTGCCTGCAACGTATTCCTCGTTTGCTGTGCTTGTCTTGTTGTCCAGCAAGTTGTAAGTAGTATTTCCGTTTTTTACGTTGGCCTTCAACAATGTGGCCATTCCACCGCTTACTCCGAGCTCGCTCCTGAAGGTGCTGGATATACCCTCAGGTGGGAGTAGAGGCCCGAAAAAACCCTGAAAAGAATTCAATGGCAGTATGGATGCGAGACCTGAGTCGGAAAATTGCGCGTGGGCATATCGTTCGCCGAGGCCAGTGACGACTGCGAACGATATGATAAGAATCAATATGGGCTTATGAATGGGGATCTTTCCCATGAGGCCCTTCTAGCGCGAAGTGGATTATCTGCTAGAAGGGATTAAATCACATTTCAGCCTGCTTCGTCAAGCTAATTGACGTTAGTTTGGGCCTTACAATAGCCCTTTGGAGGCCAGCATGGAACTGGGAGAAACCATGTGCTTCTCGAACCAGCGGGTAGCCTGGGAATCTTTCAGGGCCAGACCAATCAACTCTGTCAGGTATAAAATGGGCATGCGGTAATTCTTTCCGGTCAGTTTTGAAATATCCGCCTGTCTTGTGTCAAGGTTTGCCTGGCACATTGGACAAAGGGTTACCATAGCGTCGGCATTGACTGCCATAGCCATATCTATGAGCTTTCTGGACAGTTTGAGCACCAGATCGGTCCGTGTCACTGCCAGCGATCCTCCACAGCAATCGGTTTTGTACGGCCAACCAAGAACCTCTGCTCCAATGGCCTCGAGAACCTTGTCCATCTGCTTTGGATTTTCAGGGTCTTCGGGTTCCACAACTTCGACTGGTCTGACGGCGAGGCATCCGTAATAGGTGACAACTTTCAGTCCTTCCAACGGTTTGGACAGGCTTTCCTTTATTCTTGCCAGTACGTCGGGTTTGTCAAACATGTCACTGCCGGACAGTATGTTGATGTCTCCATGGATCGGAAACTGCCTGGCGAGTTCCGGATCATGCAGTATTTTCATGGATGCTGCTTTCATGCGCACATGACATCCGGGACAGGGGGCAACGACGTCTTTTCCCAATCGCTCTGCAGTAATCAGATCCCGCGCCGGCAAAGCGGTTTCCAGGTAAGCATCGACCATGTGGGCAGAGGAAGCCCCGCAACATGCCCAATCCGGTAGTTCCTTCAGTTTCACGCCCAACTTCTCCGAGACGCTGCGGAAGGACTCATCAAGTTCCTGAGCCGACCCCTTCAGGCTGCATCCGGGATAATAGGTAAATTCCATCGCAATTCCTCATTATAAAAATGAAAAATGGCTGCCGCTGAGGCGCAGCCCTGAATGATTCATCAAGAAGACAGCGATTCTATTTCAAACCTGATTTCTTGAAAACCTGCTTCACTTCACTCAACGATCCGGTCTTTTGAGGAAGGATGTGTAATTTACCCTTTTTGAACATCTGCATACCGAGTTCCATATCGTCAAAATATTTCTTGGTTCTCAGTTTGTACATTCCAATGAGGAATAGCTCGTAGACGCGTCCAAACGTCCTTATGGTATCCATGAAGGTCTTGTGGAAAACGGGCACCGGTGAACCCTTAGTGTCCATTTTGTCGCGCAGTATCTGGTGTCTGATAGGGTCGAGCAGGGCCGGGACATCAATGCCGTTAGGGCATCTTGCGCCACAGGTGTGACAAGTCAGACACAGCCAGATGCTTTTTGATGCGGCTATTCTGTCGAGATCACCCAAGACCGCCAATCGTACCATCTGGTGTGGCATCAAATCCATTTCTGAGGCGACTGGACAGCCGGCTGAGCATTTGCCGCACTGGTAACACTGATTGATAACAGAGGCTAAATCGGCCGGGGGCGCCGCCACTCTTCCTGATGAGGTTGCATAACCTGTCTGAGACATCTGTTTCTCCCTCTCGGATCCTGAAAGTTTGATTCGATTGTGCGTCTCTTCAATTTCAGTCCGACAATAGAGCGTATAACTCATAAATCCAGATTTATTAAATCATTTTTCGGGACAGAGGCTTGTCACACAAGCCACTATCCCATGAACACCGTTTCAATATTCTAGGAAGCCTCTCCGAAGAGGGCGTCTATTTCAGAGAACACCTGTTCGTCCCGGAAGTGAGAGAGTTCGATGGCGTTACCAGGGCAAGCCGATGAACATATTCCACACCCCTGACAAAGCGCCGGGACAATTTCAGCCTTGTGGTCTTCATTGATGAAAGGAGCGCCGTAAGGGCAAAGCCTTACGCAGGTTAGACAGACGGCGCACTTGTTGGGATCGACTTTGGAGATTACACCCGGGAAGGTCATCTTCTCCTGACTTAACAGGATGGACGCCCTCTGCGCTGCTGCGGTTGCCTGAGCTATCGACTCATCAATCGGCTTAGGATAATGCGCGAGTCCGGCAAGAAAAACGCCTTCTGTCGTGAAATCGACCGGTCGCAATTTCATGTGGGCCTCAACAAAGTATCCGTAGGAATTGACCGTGACCTTGAATTGACGTCCAATCTTGTAATTGGTTTCAGCCGGTTCTATGGCAGCCGCCAGGGTGACCAGATCAGCAGGGATGGTGATATCCTGATCCAGGGCCATATCCCTGATCTTAACCATCACCTTGTCTCCTGCAGCCTCCACAATCGGTTTGGCGTCCGTGTCGAACCTCACAAATACCGTTCCGGCTTTCCTTGACTCGGAATAGTATTTCTCCAGCAATCCATAGGTGCGGAGATCTCTGTATAATATATAAACCTTGGCTTCCGGACTAAGTTCCTTCAGCCTTTCCGCAAGTCTGACGGAACCCGCGCAGCATATCTTGGAACAGTATGGACGTTCCTCACAACGAGACCCAACACATTGTATGAATACCGCATTCCTGATTTTTTTCAGGCTCGGGTCGCCCGCAAGGATGCGTTCTTCAAGGGAGTGCTGAGTGTCCACTGCCTTGTGTTCGCCATACAGGTACTCGGCAGGTTTGGATTCTGCAGCTCCGGTTGCGATGATTGCGGCTCCAAACTCAACTTCAGCAGGATCTGAACCGTTGTTCAGGTTTCCAATCTTTCCTTTGAAATGACCTACGTGGCCGGACATGTCAATTAATTCGGAATTCCTGAAAACATCAATTTTCGGATGACTCTCTACCTTGGCTGTAAGTTCATCGACAAAAGGCTTGATTGGCTCACCGTGGATGGTCTTTTCTATCGAATGTGCGTTTCCGCCAAGCTTGTCGCCTTTTTCAACCAGAAACACCTGGAATCCCTGATCGGCGAGGTTGACGGCCGAAGTCATACCTGCGACGCCTCCGCCCAGGATCAGGGCATTGGGAACCACTTCCATCTTGGATTTTTGCAACGGCTTTAAGAGCCTGGCCCTTGCAATGGCCATTCTCGAGAGGTCCATGGCCTTGATGGTGGCGTCCGGTTTGTGAGTGGCATGGACCCACGAACACTGGTCACGAATGTTGGTCATTGTGAACAGGTATGGGTTCAGTCCTGCCTTTTCCATGGTGAGTTGGAACATGGGCTCATGAGTCCTCGGGCTGCACGATGAGACCACCACGCGGTTAAGGTTGTGTTCCTTGATTATTTCGAGGAACTGTTCCTGGCAATCCTGCGAACAGGTGAACAGCTTCTCATCCGCATAAACCACATTAGGAAGCGTTTTCACGTGTTCTACAACCTTGGGGACATCAACCACATTGGCTATATTTATGCCGCAACGGCAAATAAATACGCCTATCCGGGGTTCTTCTCCGGTCACGTCTCTTTGCGGAGGGAATTCCTGTTTGACAGCCAGGGAATTCCTGGCCGGGTATAGAAGTTTGGAGGATGCTCCGGCGGCTGCGGACGCTTCCATGACGGTCTGGGGAATATCCTTCGGTCCCTGGAACATACCAGCGACAAAGATTCCATCACGATTGGTCTGAACCGGCTGAAAGGAGGATGTGGAGCAGAAGGCGGAATCGTCAAGCTCTATACCCAGTTGTTTGGCAAGCTCAATGGATTCCTGAGATGTCTTCAGTCCTACGGCCAAAACAACCATGTCAAAAGTTTCGGTAACGAGATTCTGATTCTCGTCCAGATACGTGATGTGCAAGTTATTTGTCAGAGGATCTTCAACTACCCGGGAAACCATAGATCTCACAAAACGGACTGTCCCGGAGTTTTTCGCCCTTTCATAATAGGCGTCAAAGTCTTTACCGTAAGCGCGTATATCCATGTAGAAAATGGTCGGCTCAATGTTCGGGTCGTGTTCTTTTGCTATGACCGCTTCTTTTATCGATGCCATGCAGCAAATGGAGCTACAGTGAGGCATCCCTTTTTGCGGGTCGCGTGAGCCTACGCACTGGATCCAGGCCACTTTCTTTGGATGATGCCCGTCCGATGGCCGCTTCACCTCTCCGGCGTTTGGGCCTGATGCGCTGAGGATTCGTTCGAATTCCATGTTGGTCAGAACATTTGGCGCAGTCCCATAGGAAAATTCGCCTCTAACCTTGGTTGGGTCAAGCATTTCGTACCCAGTTGACAGAATTACCGTTCCGACATCAAACTCGAGAATCTCTTCTTCCATCAGGTGATCGATAGCCTGCGCGGGACACGCCTTAACACATTCCATACACTCGGAGCAAACGCCGCAGTTAAGGCAGCGGTTTGCCTCACGCAAGGCTTCCTCTTCCGAAAAAGCCCCTTCGATTTCATCAAAGGATTTGCGTTGTGAGAGAGCTATTTCCGGCGGCAGGGCCCTTTTTTCGGCCTTCATTTCGGGGATCGGCGGATACTCTGGGTTTTCAGGGAAGGTTTGCGGTCTACAGGCAGCCATGTCCCATCCATTGATGTAGCGGTGGATGGATTCGGCCGCTTCTTTGCCCGCCGCCACGGCTTTAACCACCATGGACGGCCCTGTCACGACATCGCCACCGGCGAAGACGCCTTTGACGTTCGTCTCCAGAGTTACCGGATCGACCTGTAGCCTTCGGTTCTGAACGGTAGTTATTCCTGATGTCTCAGCAAAGCCCAGATCAGCAACCTGTCCGATGGCCATGATGACTGTATCCGCCTGGATTCCCATGGAACATTCATCATCGAAACCGGGATTAAACTTGCCCTCTTCATCGAATACGCAGACGCATTTCTTGAAGCATATACCCTGAATATTACCCTCTGATTCTGTAAGGGTGACATCCAGTGGGCCCCAACAGTTGTCAATCAGGACGCCTTCCTTTTCGGCCTCTTCGATTTCCCATGCATGCGCCGGCATTTCGTGACGGTCTTCAAGACAAACAAGGTGCACTTCTTCCGCACCTATACGTTTGAGGACCCTGGCTGCATCTATCGCCACATTTCCGCCGCCGATGACCACAGCCTTCCTGATGGGATCAAATTTCTTGCCAAGAGCCTGATCTCTGAGGAAATCGACACCCTGCATCACCCCTTTAGCCTCTGTTCCGGGAAGTGGAAGCTTGGCGCCGTTGGAGCAGCCTATTCCAAGGTATATTGCCTGGAAGCCATCTTCCTTGAGGCTTTCTATACTTATATCCCTGCCTAGCGCCGTGTTGGTTTTGACATCAACTCCGAGAGCAAGGATGTGATTGATTTCTTTTTCAAGTATATCTCTAGGCAACCTGTATGACGGGATTCCGACTCTTAGCCAACCGCCGAGAACCGGACCGGCCTCAAAAATGGTCACCCTGTATCCATTCAGCGCCAGATAGTACGCCGCTGACAAACCTGAAGGACCGGATCCTATTACCGCCGCCTTTTCTTCTCTCGGCACAATTTCAGGGATTGCAAGAGTGGAATAGTCTACCTGGTCAGCGGCAAATCTTTTAAGCCTGCATATCGAAATAGGAGCGTCTTTTTCTCCGCGCCTGCATGCCGTCTCACATGGATGAGTGCAAACGCGTCCCAAGACACCCGGCAAGGGCAGGTTTTTATATATTAATTCAACTGCTTCCTTATATTTTCCTTTACTTATGAGGGCAACATAGCCCTGAACATTTATATGAGCCGGGCAGGTAGCGACACAGGGGGCCCTGTCACCCTTATCTATGACGAATGTTTGAGGAATCGTCTGTGGAAACAGTCTGTAGGTAGCTGATCTTTTGCTCAAGTCCTGATCAAACTGATTCGGGAGTTTCACCGGGCAAGCCGTGGCGCAATCACCGCAGGCCTTGCAGCGGTCTTTTCTAACATAGCGAGCCTTCTGACGCACCTTGACATTGAAATGCCCTACGTCACCTTGTATATCCGCAACTTCACTGTAAGACAGCAATTCAATGTTTGGATTCTGGCCGACAGTGACCAGCTTGGGCGAAAAAATGCAGGTGGAGCAGTCGTTGGTCGGGAAAGTCTTGTCCAACTGGGCCATTCGCCCACCGATACCTGTTTGACTCTCGACTAGATAGACTTTGTAACCGGATTCCGCCAAGTCTAATGAGGCCTGGACCCCCGCAATTCCGCCTCCGACGACGAGGGCGGCGCCTACTACGTCCTTCGGTTGGGCCATTACAATCTCACTTTCCGTATTTAATATTGGTTAAATGGTACACTGAGGATTCTTTCATATTTAGCAATATGATCCCTTACTGTCAACATTTCATCATCCCTTATTATACATTCACTTCAGCGACGGCTTGTCTTATCCGCCTCCTTGTTAGGGAAAGGAACTCTCCGTTTACTTCAGCAGTGGCCGTTGGAAGCAAGGTGCAGTTCTGGAACAGTGTCTCGTCTTTTATGGGATAAGCCGACTTCCTGAGCGCCTCCTCCCACATGGAAGTTCCCGGTATCGGAGAGTACTCCGCTAGTTTCGGGTGGGCTCCGGTATCGAGAACAAACTTTACGTCCTCCTCTATCCGGGCGCACGTCTGATCCGGCAATCCTACAAGTAAATATGCTCCGATTTCCTCTTGGGTGAATCCGGCTTCACGAAGAGACCTGACCGCTTTGGTGAAAATTTCCCTACTGGTCTTACCCCCTGTTGATTCGTTGAAAGTGTCCGATGAACTTTCCAGGCCGATCCGAATCGTTTTAAAACCTGCCCGTCTGAAAGCCCTTGCCACTCTCGGGCCTATGGCTCTGGCGTGTAAACCGTTTGGACAATGCCAACTGAGTTCCGGATTGTCGGATTCAAAAGGCTCCAGTATTTTGAGGGCGTGGTCATTTGAATTGACCAGGAAAGCGTCATCATAGACCGCAATGTCCTTACACCCAAACCGAACAAGAGAGACCTTCAGTTCCTTGATGACCTCATCGACAGGCCTCTGTATGAAAAAGGGGGCCACAATTTTTGATGCGCAATAATGGCAACTGTACGGACATCCCCGTGAAGTCAGAAGAGGAATGAACCGAACCCTGGTCAGCAAATCCAGCGCAGGGGAGAAATCAATCTGAGCCCCCGGTTGTTGGGTTGGCCCAACATTGAGCAATTCCCCCAAAACCCTGTTCACCCGGTATTCCCCCGGGCCTATGATCAACCTGTCCGCATTACAGGATTTCATGGCGTTGTGAGGATCGATGGATGCAAAAATACCGCCCAGCAAAACAGGAATTCCTGGAAACAGTCTTCTGATAAGATCGGTTGTTTCCTGAAGCCCGGTCCTCCAGTAGGTCATCATGCTGGTGACCAGCACAGCGTCAGGTCGTTCCATGCTTGACAAATCCGTCTCGATAAGCTCGTATGGCGTCCCGTATCTTGCAAAAGTTCTTGGCACACCTTTCAGGACATCAGGTTTGGATATTTCCGTGCGATGGAAGCGGCCACGTGCTCCTGATCTGCGCGACTTGACAGGAAGTCCTGGGTGATCCGGATCCAGGCAATCAACAAATGAGGGCTCCCATCCGGATTGTCTCAGATGGCTGGCCAGTATGAGCAATCCTAAGGGCTTGGCCCACAGATCGTAAGCCGAAAAATCATGAACCCAAGGGTTGACCAAAAGTAGCCTTTTTCTTTTCATGTGGGGCAAACGCTTACAAGACCCTCTCAAATCAAGTCGGAGGTT
>CAZGVM010000152.1:0-8084 GCA_964528855.1 uncultured Desulfomonile sp.
CACACATTCGGGTTTGATTTGAGATTGTACATTTTTTCTCCGACAGGAGCCGAATGAAAATAGATATCGCCATTGAAATAAACAAAATTCACCGGAGTAACGTACGGGTATCCATCGGAGCCCATGGTGGCAAGACGGCCGACACCGGCTGCGCCCAGGATGCTCTCAATCTGCCTGTAATCCGTGACTTCACATTGTTTGCGTCTCATGTTGGTTGAGTCCAGAGTGTTTTTTTAATGTTGAGTAACCGCACAGCGACTAAGCGCTATCCAAAATGACCTAAAACGGCTTTTAAAGGACCTTTTGTTTTTATACTTAAACGCCAGGTATGATATATGTGGGATGAGGTCTAATGCTTCTTTATCTGTCAAGCTCAGTATTCAGCAGGAAGGAGATGGCGCACGGTCTGTCATGGGCTGAATATTGCTTGTTGCCCTGAACTATCCATTGCCCATCCTTACAAAACGAGTCTTTATGAACCTGTTTGTCATGGTAGTGGCAATTGATACCCTTTTTAAGGGGTCGACCAAAATCGTTTAATCTGTCACCTGTTTCTAAATCTTTGCTCCAGATGCAATTGTTGCAGACCAGGTCGCCAATGGATGTGGCTGGAGTCATTTTTGAACTCCTTTCTATGTAGTTGAGTCTGTTTGGTTTATTGAGGTCTCTGTGTATTTTATTTTTTGCCCTATTTTTTCACTATAACACGATTGTGTTATTTTCCGCATGTAGCGTATTGTGATAAAGATAAGAGGACAAAATAATTTAAAAAATAAGGGCTTGACAAGAACTGTTCGATGCTCCACCATTAGCTATCTTTAGACGCTACTCAGCAGGAACAGCCAACTCACTGATTAAATCCATAACCGGGGGGAAACTCCAAGCACGCTTTCAAGGTGTGCGGACAGTAAGAAGGCAAAAATGAAACTCGAAAACCCAGTATTGGTTTCCGATCTCGATGTGGTCTTCGTGGGAACATTCGTTCCGCGAGCATGCGGAATAGCGACGTTCACAAATGACCTTGCCACATCAATTTCTCAGGAAATGGGAGGTAAGCCATATCGAGTGGTGGCCATCACTGACAGACCGGAAGGTTACGATTATCCTCCCGAGGTCACGTTTGAAATTCGTCAGAACGTTATACGAGACTATGCTAGGGCAGCCGAATACCTCAATGGTTCATCAGCGCAGATAGTCAGCCTTCAGCACGAATTTGGAATCTACGGAGGAGATGCTGGAAAGTATCTTTCAGTCTTACTCTCAAATTTGAAGAAGCCTGTCATAACAACTGTCCACACTATTTTGGAAAATCCCTCGGTAGATTATCGGGAAGCTTTCGAGGATGTCATCAATTGCTCACAACTTTTGGTAACAATGAGTCAGAAAGGCGCCCTGATGTTGGAAGAAATATATGGTGTTCCCAGGGACAAGATATCCGTAAAACATCATGGAGTTCATGACGTTCCCTTTGTTGACTCGAACTTCTACAAGGAAAAATTCAATGTGGAAGGACTGACCGTCCTTCTGACATTCGGGCTGCTCAGCCCCAACAAAGGAATAGAGACCGCTCTGGAAGCATTGCCTGACGTGGTGGAAAAATACCCGGAGACCGTCTACATCATTCTTGGCGCAACCCACCCTGGAGTCAAAAAAGCACTCGGTGAGCAATACCGCTTGTCACTGGAACGAAAGGCCATCGATCTGAATATAGTGGATAATGTTGTCTTCCAAAACAGGTTTGTCGATCTACAGGAATTGACCGAATACATGTCTTGTTGCGATATCTATTTGACTCCATATCAGTCAAAAGAACAAATAACTTCGGGAACGCTTGCCTATGCCGTTGGAATGGGAAAAGCCGTAGTTTCAACTCCCTACTGGTATGCGGAAGAATTACTCGCGGATTCCAGAGGGGTATTGGTAGATTTCAGAGATTCTAAGGCTATGGCCGAGGCGCTAAAAGATTTGATAGGGGATTCAATGCGACGCAACAAGATGCGGAAGGCGGCCTATGAGTTTGGGCGCACAATGGTCTGGCGTGAGGTAGGACGTCAGTATGTTGAAATGTTTGTAGAAATGCGCAGTGAACGGAAAGACATGGAGGTAAGGTCGGCCTGGAAGCAGAAAATGCTCCCCATGATCACTCTCCCCGAGATAAGACTCGATCATTTAAGGGCTCTATCAGATGACGTCGGTCTGCTCCAGCACGCCAGTTTCGGCATACCGAATCGTGATCATGGATATAGCGCTGACGATGTCGGTCGCGGACTTGCTGCGCTGATGACTTTTTACAGTCACGAGAAAGATGAGCAGGTTCTTCCCTTAATCAAGACCTACATCAGTTTTTTGCACCACTCTCAAACTGAAACAGGGCATTTTCACAATTTTATGTCATATGATCGAAAATTTCAGGATCAGCAAGGAAGTGATGACACTCTGGGTAGAGTTGTTTGGGGACTGGGAACTGTAGTGAGATGGGGCCCAAAAGAGCAGGTTAGGGCATTGGCTCAGAACATGATGGCGGGAACTGTGCCCAAAATGCTCGAACTTGAGGCGCCTCGGGCCAAAGCTTATTCCATACTAGGTCTTTACCATCTCTTGCAGAAATTTGTCGGGGCAAGCCAATTCAGGCGTCTTCTGGTTCAGTTTGCAGATGATCTTGTCGTCTCTTACAAAAATAATCACGGTCAAGACTGGCGCTGGTTCGAGCAAGTCGTCGCTTACGGAAACGCCAAAATGTCTGAGGCGTTGCTGCGTGCATATCAGGTAACCCAGAACGAAGAATATCTGGAAGTTGGTCTGGAATCGCTCGATTTTCTAACACAGGAACAATGGAACGGCGTCTATTTTGAACTTGTGGGAAATGAAGGCTGGTACCCCAGAGGAGGCAGAAGGGCGCTATTTGGACAACAACCCATTGATGCCGGTTACCTGGTGGAAGCATACGTCGCAGCATCAGAAGTTACAGGGGTAAAGAGACATCTGGATCTTGCTCGACTGGCTTTTGACTGGTTCTTGGGGAGGAACAGACTTAACGCGGCGCTTTATGATTTCTCTGACGGATCCGTGGCCGACGGGATTGATTCCAACGGAATCAGCGCCAATCAGGGGGCGGAATCCGCCATTTGTTACCTGCTTGCAGTTCTAGGTCTTTCCGGACTAAAGGCACAGATAATACAGGCCAACAAAGGCGAAAGATGATTCACACACTATACTGAACCGGTCTCAAAGGTTATCTGACAGAATCATTCTAATCTCTTCCGGAAGTAAAAAGAGGGTATTTTTATGGGCAATTCTGACCCAATAGTCATTATCTCAAGCTATCCTCCACGGATGTGTGGAATCGCAACATTTGCAGAGGAAGCGAGAGAATTTATCCAAAAAGCCAATCCAGACCGCGAAGTATTGGTGATAAGTCATACCGACGGACAGGGTCCGGGTGTATTTCCTATAATTGACATTTCCAGACCCGACTGGTGGAAGACGGTAGCCAGTCAAGTCTTGCGTTTACACCCATACGCCGTGCATCTGGAGCACGAATACGGCCTTTACGAACACCATGACTCGAGGGGTATTGGAGACGGGAACGAAGGATTCCTGGATTTATTGACAGCAATAAATGAATTCCCGACTATCGTGGAACCGCATACCATACATGGTAGGTTGACGAATTTTGAGGCGGACTTTGTCTACCAAATGTGCGCCAGAGCGCGTGTAGTGCTTTTCAAGTGCCACTATCAGAAGTGGCGCTTGGAATGGAATTTTGTTGGTAGAGGTTGGCCTACGCCCAGGAACGTCATGGTGGCGCCCCACGGGGCAAGACCCGATCGACGTTGGGGAATGAAGGATGTTCACTCTCTCCGGAGGGAGCTAGGTTTGGACAAAGTTCCTCACCTTGGAGAACACCTTGTAGTTATGGTCGGGTGGATACAATCTAATAAACGCTGTGATATCCTGACTTCTATATGGGAAGATATCCAGATGGAAATATTCAGGCGATCCGGTCAAAGTTGGGACCTCCTTGCAGCAGGATCCATGAGAGACCCGAATCATTTGTCAGACTATCGTCACTACCGTGAACAACTTGAAGTTCTGGAAAAAAAACGCCTTGCTCACTATTTCGAGTTTGTTCCCCGTGGAGATAAGTATTATAAGGTTATGGCCGTTTGCGATTTCATAGTTTTGCCCTCTATCGACGAAACCCAATCTGGAACACTTGCACGAATAATTGCCTTGAATAAGCCCTATATCACCACGGCCCCCATGGAAGGGCTCACAGCACAGACACTGGACAGCGAAGGCGGGCTGCTTTTTACGACCAAACAGAGGTTAAGAGAACAGGTAATCATGATGGCCTGTGACGAGAAGCTGAGGTTGAGACTCGGAGAAAATCTAAAGAAATACCTTGAAGAGGTGGTTTCCTGGGATCTGGTAGCAAACCAGTACAACCGAGCATACGAACTGGCCCGTCAATCTGTAGCCTCGGGGGAAGCGGTCAATCTTCCTCTCGAGTTCTGATGTGTTGAACGGAGAATTCCTTGCTATGGCACACGCTACCAACAATTGGGATGATGAACTAATTAAAAGGTATGATGCAAACCCCATACTCACTCATCGTGTTTGGCCCTATCCCGTAAATTCGGTTTTCAATCCGGGGGCTGCAATGGTTAACGGCCGATATTTGCTTTTGGTGAGGGTCGAAGATCGTCGGGGATTGTCACATTTATGCGCTGCACGAAGCGCCAATGGAATTACTGACTGGGCCATTGATCCGATGCCTACATTTGCTCCACGACCCGAAGAATTTCCTGAAGAGAGCTGGGGAATGGAAGATCCTCGCATCACGTGGCTGCAAGACATAGAACAATGGCTTATAGCGTACACTGCCTATTCAGAAGTCGGTCCTTTGGTGTCGCTCGCATCTACCAAGGACTTCATCAGCTTTAACAGGCTTGGCCCGGTCATGCCTCCCGAAAACAAAGATGCCGCTCTTTTCCCGGTCAAGTTCAAGGGCAGATATGCAATGTTACACAGGCCTGCGCCATCCGCAAGCGAGTCAGGAAAACACATCTGGATTTCATTTTCGCCCGATTTAAAGCACTGGGGAGATCATAAAGTTGTACTGACCGCTAGAGCAGGCGCTTGGTGGGACGCCAACAAAATCGGACTTTCACCTCCGCCACTTGAAACCTCCGAGGGCTGGCTGATCATGTATCACGGTGTCCGGGAGACTGTTAACGGGAGCATTTACAGGGTCGGGCTTGCTTTACTCGACAGAGAGGATACGAGCCGAGTTCTAAATCGGAGCGATCAGTGGATATTAGGACCTGAAGACGCTATCGAACGCTCCGGAGACGTTTGCAACGTAATCTTTCCCTGCGGTTGGATTCTGGAGGGTGACGATCTAAGTATTTACTACGGGAGTGGGGATAGTTGCGTAGCAGTTGCTTTCGCAAGTCTTCGCAGGTTATTGGACTTTCTCAGGAAATAATCCCCAATCGGAGTCCCGGGTGCGAATTTTCCTCAAAACGCAACTGAACATAAATTTCACGGTTTATAATCAGGGAAGCGATCACAAGAAGGACGGGGACCTCCGGGTGGAGAGATGTCAAGAGTTGAGGCAAAGTTTTAAATTGCCGCATTTGCCTCCGATAATCGACTGGCGCTCCTGCAGTCTCATGTCTAAAGAATGCTTGGGATTCTTGAAGGGTTAAACAGCTATGAGATTTTTCAGAAATAGCATCACCGTTAAGATCAGTCTCCTAGTGTTCAGCAGCGCTTGTCTCGTACTGGCTGTCGTCTTGGGTTGGATTTATTACAACTCACGGAATTTGATCAGGGAAGAGGCTGAGGCAACCGCAAGAAACCTGAACAGGGCTTTGGGGAATGCCATAGAGCAAGAGTTTCAGGTCGTTGCCAAATCCGTTGACGACCTTGCCGCCTCGCTGGAGACTTTTTCCTGGGATGATCAAACACTTTTAAAACGGGTTGAAAGGATGCTTCGTGAGACACCCAAGGCACAAGGGATTGGTGTGGCCTTCCTGCCGTTCAAATTCAACCCTGATGTCGAAAAATACGCCCCTCATTTCTTCTGGTCAAAAGGTGAGATCGCTTTCAACCAACTTGGAGACAGGGCGTATGATTATTTTTCCAAGGACTGGTTCCGGTTGGCTGTTGAGCGAGGCAAGCCGGTCTGGATCGAGCCCTACTTCGACAAGGAAGTGGGGAGAGCGGTAATGAGCACTTATTCCCGTCCTTTGTTCAAAAAACAGTCTGATGGCGCTGATGAAAAAATTGTGGCCGTTGTTACTGCAGAAATTTCTATTAAGGCGCTCAACGAACTGGTTAATTCTTTAAAGGTTTACGAAACCGGATTCTGTGTTGTCATGTCGGACAAGGGGGCGCTAATTACCAGTCGTGTCCCGGAACGTATCGGCCGGATGACTATTTTTGACATTGTAGAGCTGTACAAGCAGCCTAAAGGTCAGCAAGTGGTCGAAACAATTCTCTCGAAAGAACAGGGATTTGAGGATATCGGTTCCGCAATGACGGGGGAAGACTGTTTTATCTTCTTTAGTCGCTTCTATCCTCAAGGGTGGATAGTAGCCACCATAATGCCCAAACACGAGATGTTTGCGAAGATCGACTATCTCCACCACCAGACCGTAATAATGGCTATCTTCGGAATCACCCTACTCGTCGTTCTGGCGGTTCTGGTTGCCCGTTCAATCAGTCGTCCGCTTCGTAAAATGGCCTCAGAAACAGTCCGTGTCGGTCACGGAGATCTTGATGTTGATCTAAGCTCGATACGTTCCACCGACGAAGTCGGCCAACTCGCCCGGGCCTTTACCGATATGACAAAAGGTCTAAAAGATCGTGAACGTATCAAGGACACTTTTGGGCGATACCTGACGCAGGAGGTCGTTAAACGGTTGCTCGATTCCAAGGAGGGAATAGAGCTTGGGGGTGAAATCAGGGAGATATCCATGATGATGTCTGATCTGAGAGGATTTACAGCCCTGACATCAAGCATGAACCCGGAGGATGTGATCACATTTCTGAACCGCTATCTGGGGAGGATGCTTGAAATCATTCTGGATCACCAGGGTATAGTGGATGAGATAATAGGAGACGGTATACTGGCATTCTTTGGGGCGCCTGAGACGTTGGAAAATCATCAGGAGTTGGCGGTAGCCTGCGCAATCAACATGCAGATTGCCATGAACGACATAAATATTCAGAACGAGGCTGACGGACTGCCTCATCTTGAAATGGGAATAGCCGTCAATACCGGTGAAGTCATAGTGGGCAACATAGGGTCTGAGAGACGGACCAAATATGGAGCTGTCGGATCTCAGGTCAATTTTACGGGTAGACTGGAATCCTTCACCGTGGGTGGGCAGATTCTCATCAGCGAGGCGACGTACAAATCGCTTTCGGAAAAACTAGAGATCAAGGATGTCATCGATGTCGAGATGAAGGGTGTGCCGGGCAAGGTAAAGCTCTATGACGTAAGGGGAATTAAAGGAACGCATGAAGCCAAGGCTCCGGATAGGGATGAAACTTTGGTTCAGTTGACACAAATTGTCACTCTGTCAGTATTCGGAATGGATCAGAAGATTCTAACAGGGACAGGCAAAAAGGCTGTGATGTCCAAGGCTTCCATGATGTCAGCCAAAGTGACATTTTTTGAAGAGATTGCTAAATGGGAAGACGTGCGGATGCTTTGTAACCCCGAATCATCTGCAGAACTGGACGCAGAGATCTACGGGAAGATAATTTCTGTGACACCACTCGATAAAAGTTATGAAACGCTGGTTCGGTTTACATCCGTTTCAGCAAAAGCCTACCAGATGCTTAGAGAATTGATTGTTCCCGGCTCTAAACAATAGGCAGTGTCGTGTTTGTGTTGACGTCGCCGAAAGGTGTAGTTGTCACAAGTCCTTTGAAAAGACTTTACAGCGTAGCGGAGTATTTTTCACGCATCCAGATATCCAAATGAAGAGGAAAGTCCAGGCAAATATATGTCTTGACATGGATGCTGACAATCTGGAAGATGATGATGCCGAAGATTTGGGGGATGA
>CAZGVM010000153.1:0-4043 GCA_964528855.1 uncultured Desulfomonile sp.
GCCGCAGATGATCGTACCGTATCTTGCCATCGTGGCAACATTCGCCCAGTTTTAGAGGGTATTCGGCGCTTTTGTTTTTTCATGGCGCATTTACCGCCTTGCAAAACAAGGACTGACGAATTTTTAGACCCTAAATTGACAACCTAAAGGAGAGAATTATTTTGGCCTGGTCTAATCCCCCTGGGGAACTCTTCAGACCGACCTTTCAGTGCGTGTTCCCAGCTTAGATAACGAAACTGGCTATCCACGTCCTTTTTGCTCGCTGGCTCTGCTGCCGTACCGAAGCTATCAGGAGGGTAAAGAATGTCTGTCCAGGATTTTACGCATACTTGTCATCAATTGGGTGAGATCATAAGGCTTGCCAATGAAATCATCAGCCCCGAGAGACATCATCAACTCAGACTGCTCAGTGCCGGAATGCCCACTGGTCACGATAACCCTGACCTCTGGATTTATCTTTTTCAGTTCCTTTAAACACTGCCTTCCATCCATTTGAGGCATTAGAAGATCTAGAACAACAAGCGAAATCCTGTTCTCATTTTTCACATAGACGTTGATCGCTTCCAATCCGTTGCGGGCAGTCAGGACTTTATAGTCGTAACTTTCGAGAAGTTCCTTGAGCCAGTGCCTGATTTCATCCTCATCATCCACAATCAGAAGAGTCTCATTCCCCCCTGTTATGATTGTTTCATCTGAGTTAGCCTCATCCTGAACGACATCATCCAAGGCCGGGAGATAAATGTTGAAAGTGGTACCCACTGTTGGAAGACTAAAACAAGTGATATACCCTCCATGCTGTTTTACTATCCCGTAGACGGTAGCCAATCCGAGGCCGGTTCCTTTGCCCAGCTTCTTTGTAGTAAAAAAAGGCTCAAAAATGTGGTCCAGAGTCTCACTGTCCATACCGTGACCGGTGTCGGATAACGCCAATAGTATGTAACTACCAGGTTTCGCTCCGACGTGCGTCTGGCAATATTCATGATCGAGTTCAACATTATCAGTTTGTATGGTGAGTGTGCCACCATCAATCATCGCGTCTCTCGCGTTTACACCAAGGTTCATCAACACCTGGTTTATTTGGGAAGAATCTGCAAGGGTAGTTCTAAGGTCTCCATTCAGGCGGAGATCAATCTTGATAGTCTTTGGAATTGTCCGGGACAGAAAAGCCTGGAATTGCATGACTTCATGGTTAAGGTTGGTGGGCGACAGTTTCGGTTCCATTTTTCTGCTGAACGTAAGTAAACTCCTAACAAGTTCAGCGCCTTTTTTTCCCGCTTCCGCAATTTGTTTGACTCTGGAAAAATCCCGATCCTCTGGGCTCTTGTCCCTGAGCATCGCATCCGAGTATCCCAATATGACTTGAAGAAGGTTGTTAAAATCGTGAGCGACTCCACCTGCAAGGGTACCCACCGCTTCCATCTTCTGAGACCACACCAGTTGCGCATTCAAACAGTTGCGCTCGTCTTCGGCCTTCTTACGCTCGAGGGCGGCGCTTAGTCTGTCTGCAAACATGCGTAACATCGTTAACTGCCACTCTTCCCAGATCCGGACTGAACGCACCGAATCAAATCCCACAAGGCCCATGAGATTTTCATATTGAAATAGCGGAACCGCCACCATGGATTGAATCGACTGAGCCTCTAACACCTCACGTTCAGAGCGCCAACTCTTTCCGAGACCTGATACCACCGGAATGTGAACATCCCGACCGGACTCGAGTCTGCTAATGAGTTCCTTCATGTTGGACAGAGGATAATTCTGGATACTGTTTTTCTCCTCACTAATCCCCTTTGCGCACCATTCATGGGTATTACTCATCGTAGAATTCGCATTGTCGAACAGAACAACATAACTTCGATCAACCTCGCAAAATGTTCCGATCCTCTTCAGTGCGTCGTTTATCGCTTCATCAATCAGGGAAGACGACACACCTATAAACCTTCCGGAAATGTCCAGCAGCAAACGCTCCATAGCCTGTCGCTGACGCAATTGGGCGCGGGACATTTCACGGTCTTCCTCACTACTTATGGCTGAAGCAATTATCTGGAGAATATGTTTTTGGTCTTCTGTCGGCACAAAATCGTGCTGAAAGACAATGCACAATGAGCCGTAAGGTTTGTCGTTACGATGAACAACAGATCCCATGTATGTTTTTAAACCGTATTTGGCCACATTAGGATCCGTCCTGGCATATATCGTGCTCTGAAGGTCACGCACAAGCAGCAACTGTATGTTTTGCCTTATGACATCATAGCAAATATGCCCCTCAGGTTCATCTTCAGCCTGAAAGTCAATCGGGGCGCTCCACTGGCTAGTCGAACAGAGCATGCCCCTGTTTATGCCTGAATAAAGTGCGCATGTGGCTCCGAGCAACTCCCCGCATAAACCGGTAAGTCTTGTCACATTGGCCTTGTAATCTCCACCGACAGACAAAAGGCACTGATTGAGTTTTTCAAGTCTGTGTTGGTGCAGCTTGCGCTCCGTAATGTCGCGGGATAGCCCAAGTATACCGGCAAGAGTTCCATCCGGATTCCTTATGGCCCGGATGTTATTTTCCGCCCAAACCCTGGACCCATCCTTCCTGAAGTGTTCTACCTCCATTATGATGTTTCGATCAGGATCATATCCACCATTGGCCTCTTTCTGCAGTTCTTCCGAGAAAACATTCCTTACATGCTGCAACGATTCTGGAGCGACCATTTGTTCAAGGGTATGCAGCTTTCTCTCCTCAGGGGTAAAACCCAGAAACTTTTTCACGGACGGGCTTATGTAAGTAGTTCTAAGATCAAGGTCCATCATCCACACCACGTCCGCCACCGACTCCGTAATGAACCTGAATTTTTTCTCATTCTCGGACAACGCCGCTACCGCTTGTTCGCGTTCATTCTCCAGACGTCGCTCACGGGTGACATCCCGACCGCAACCAACTGTCCCGATAATGGCGCCGTTGTCATCAATGAACGGGGCCTTGTAAACATCGAGAAACAGGAACTCACCTCCTACATTTCCGAATTCATCAAACTTCTGTGCCCTCTGGTTGGATAGGACCACTTCGTCTGAATTCAGGCAAATCTCACCAAATGTAAACCAGTCCGATCGGCTGCGATTAAGGCTTCTGTGCTTTTCGGCAAAAAACATGTCCGTCTTTCCTATAGGATCTTCTGTGTCCGCAGCTCCCAGAAGCTTTTCTATCATGGCCCTGTTAACAAAAATGAATTTCCCCTCCAGGTCTTTTGCCCAAATAAGGTCAGGCACGTTATCGCACATTAAACGCATCATCGAGTAAAGGGACCTGTGTCGTTGTTCGCTCATGCGCAGGGCATCTTCTGTGTTGTGTCTCTCTGTGATGTCCTCAATTATCCCGATACCGCCTACAATGGAGCCTTCATTATTGGAGACCGGCGCAAATAGTGCCTTTCCAACCGCTTTTCTGTTGGCGGTTACAGAGACGTAAACACCCTCATGTGATGACATTTTCCCCGACAGGCAAACCCTGACAGCCTGAATTACGTTCTGGTCTTTCAGGTCAGAGAACATTCTTAAACCGACTACTCTCTCCTTTGATGAGCCGAGCACCTTCACAAAAGCCGAATTACAGGCAGTTATGACCCCGGACGAGTCAAAATGCATGATCCCCACGGGAGAGTGTTCGAAGATCATATTTAATTTGTCGGCCTGCTCAGTGATCGTGCGGCGTTGCAGAAAATCAGAGCGCATGTAGCTTTCGATCCAGTAGCAGGCGACCATGCCGGCAATGTTGAAGGAAGCGAAAAAAAACGTGTTATTTATCAGGATGAAGGTTGACACGCCCTTGATCCAGATGGCGGTTAATTCGTATAACAAAAATATCATCCAGGCCAAGGCCGAGGCGCTTAGAAAGTCTAGCCTCAGAAAAATAAAATAGAAAATAGTCGTGAGGATCAGACCCACGTAGTAAACATCAGAGCCTGGAGGACGGGCTAACACTATCATGGCCAGAATGCCTACCCCACCTACCAGCCCCATTAACATCAGTCCCGTCTTGACATGCTTTTGGAACTTTT
>CAZGVM010000153.1:4053-8047 GCA_964528855.1 uncultured Desulfomonile sp.
AAAAGAACCAGGGTCAATGGACAAAAGATCGCAAATCTTATTATCCAGGCCTCATACATTATGTCCGGGACAATCTGACTATCCAGGACACCGAAAGCGGCGTAAAGCGCTATAGCAAACAGAAGACTCACCCTTACGGAGAATACGGACTTTCTGTGATAATCCTCACGAAAGGCTTGCTCAAGATTTCTGTCCTTGAAACGGAGGTTCAGGAAGCCAGTATATTTCCTCAAAAGACCTGTCTCGCTGTCATCGGTTGTCGGGACTCGAGTGTCATCATTAAGCGCCATGGACGACCCCCTCAATGGGTGCGGTCAATTAATAATCTGAGCATGTGATGTGGTGGCGTTACGGTAGTCAATGAAAAAGTGAAAGCCTGAAGCGAATCTGCCCGCTTCAGGGGAGCCAACCGTTTTTCTCGGCAAGAAAAGATACAAATTCGGTTTCGGGTAATCTCTTTGTTCTTTATACCCTTATTTGTCAGAAAACATATCCGATTTTTCCTCCGAAAATCCAGTTTTTTCTGTCAATCGTGACATCTATTGGAATGTTGGTGTTTCCTGAGTTGAACCCGACAGTCCGTTCCGCATGTACAGCGGTGAATTTTACAAAACCTCCAAAAATTGCCGACTGCCGTTTCATCCAGTATTCACTGTAACCCTCTACAAAGTAGCCCATTCCGAGATTGACCTGGGGATTGAGAGTCAGAGCCGTCGCCCCGCTGAAACTCATTGTTTCACGGTAATTGAAATCCGCCGGAACAACGGGTCTGCCGTAAGCCGCTATCTTCAGACCGCCCTGACAATCGACGCCATTTTCGAGCATAATCCCGGAGTATGGTATGTATGTGTTGGTTCTAATGGTTTCAGTGTCCGTGTTCGGTATTATGAAGCCCCGTTCGTCATACGGAGTCCCAAAATCGGCGCCCAGCGATGTCCACCTGAATCCTACCACGGCGCTTAAATACTGGTTCAGCTTGTAGGCCCCCTTTCCGTCTACTTCCCACCAGTAGACGTCCGGATTCCACCACCTTGCCGCTGACGGCATTCCAACAAGCCCATAAGACTGGGTTGACTTCGGTTGAAGAGAAAAAAGATGTGCGCCACTTAGGGTCGCTGTTAGTTCTTTGGAGATTGTCACTGGAAAAGCCAGTTCCAGCCATATACCCTGAAGGTCGAAATCGTTTCTCGTGGACCTGAAGGAAGACTGAGTTCGGTTTCCATCGTTGTACTGAACACTAAAACCAGCTCCTCGATCCTTATAAAGATAACCAAGATACGCTGATGGCTCTATGCCCGCCGGAGGCGCGCAAACCGGAGCCGGACAACAGGGCATGGGCATGAGCATTGGTGGCGGAGGCGCAGGTGGCTGACATTTTGTTATCTCGTGGTTCAGCGTACGAGAATTCGACGGCAATCCCCGCGAGATCGACGGTAGTGCAGGACGCTTTCTCAAAGCATACCCTGCCTGAGGGTCCATCGGAAATTGCTCTTGGGACATTGAATCTGTAACGGCGAAAATCAAAATGCTCACCGTAGCGATCAGCGACAACAAGAAAATGCGCTTCATCACACACCTCGCAACTTAGTGCCACAAAGAATCAATACTCATCTAATTCAGTCATTCACTCTTATTAAGTGAAGTATAACATAATATATTGCTTTTAGTCTACTGATTTTACATGTAAATAATTGTAATAAAAGATCTGGATTCTTGGGACTGGCTCACTTAATGGGATTCAGGCGTGTTCGCTCGTTTGCTCGCTATGCCTCCACTGGGCATTTCGTTCGAATGAATTCAGAATTATTTCACTCATCATTTTAGCTCACCTAAATCCGATGGCTTAAAACATTCGTATTTTTTTCTTGATCGTTCGATGTCTTCCGGTAAGAATCGGTCAATCAATCATTAAACAGGGCACAATTATATGAAAGCGAGTCTTTAGCTATGAGCCGTAAATTTTCTATGAAAGAGACCCGTAGCCGGGACATGCTGAAAAAAGCCCTCCTTCTGGCGCTTATCTCTCTGCTTTTGACTGATTACGCAGTAGCTGAGACGCTCTGTTTTGTGGCTGAGGAAAATGGCCTCGTAATTCTGGAAGAGGGAGACTGCAAATCTCGCCGCCCCTGCTGTTCTACGTTCAAGATCGCCATTAGCCTTATGGGGTTTAATGATGGCATCCTTGTCAGCGAAACGGAGCCGGAACGGCCCTTTAAACCGGGATACTATGACTTGCTGGATTCCTGGAAACAGCCGCAAACACCTTGGACGTGGATTAAAAACAGTTGTGTTTGGTATTCACAGGTTCTGACTCAAGAAATAGGGATGGAAAAATTTTCTGATTACGTTTCAGGTTTCCATTACGGCAACTGCGACGTATCCGGAGACAGGGGCAAGGACAATGGACTTACGAATTGCTGGCTGTCCAGCTCGCTTCAAATTTCCGGTTTTGAACAAGTAGACTTCCTGAGGAGGTTGCTGGATCAAAACCTGCCTGTAAGTCGCAAGGCGATGGGAATGACCAAAAAACTGCTGTATCTTGAAGAAATCGGGGATGGTTGGAAACTATATGGAAAAACAGGCAGCGGTCACCAGCTCAACATTGACGGTTCAAGGAATATGGAATGTCCGATAGGCTGGTTCATCGGATGGATCAACAAAGACGATCGTGATGTAATATTTGCTCATTTTGTGGAGGACACTGGCAGGCGTGAGGCGTTTCCGGGTATGACAGCCAGAATGATAGCTACTGAAAAACTTTTGAATTTGATTCGAAATCAGTGAATGGTGTCCTTAGCCAACATATCGGATTCCTTAAAAATTGGTGGCTGGCTCGTGTTTTTTTTCCGGTCAGATTTTCGAGGATGAGCTTTTGGTATTGAAGGGGCGATTTAATGGAAACAGTAGAGAATGAAGTCGAAATTGTTGAGAGTGGCGAAAAAAACTCTGCCGATAACGAAGAAGAAAGAATGGACACCACTCTTTATGTCTTTGACGCAAACGACGCTATCGATAACGACGATGGCGCAGGTTGTCTCACTGCTCTGGCCTGTGTGACAGGAATACCCGCTCTTTTGTGCTGGTATTTTGGCTGGAGCTGACACTCAAGTTGTTCCCGACCGACTATGTTGAAACCCTTAACCCCTTCCGCAATGATTTCAACTATGCCTGCGCCGTCCATCCCGGGTGTGTACGGCAATACCGGTTTCTCGCGTATTTCCCGGCCACTTTCATTGCCATTACAAGCCGGTTTGGGCCATCCGTGCTGATCTCAGACTCAACCACGCCAGCTACCATAGACGGAAAATCTTTTTCCCATCCCTCATTTCAGCTCTGACCATTTCCATGTGTCGAAGCGCCGCGAATTCCCGCTGAAACTCGGATTCACTTAATTTAAGCCTACGCAATAGCGATTGAGGTTCCATACCACCCGTTTCCTTCAGTATGCCGAGAATTTCTTCCTGAATTCCGGTTACTTGGTGGGAGAGACCGTCTCCGGCCTTTGCCAGAGATTTTGCAGAATGCACTGCCCATGGGTCACATGTCCTTGCCGGTGACAGGACATCCATGTAACAGTCTTCACAGAGTGTCTTTTCAAAATAATCGTAATCTTGTCCCAAAGTGAGAGTTTTGCCACATTTTTCACATTTCATTTCTTCATTTCCTCAATCAATTCTCTAGCCGCATGATATGACGGATGCTTTGGCCAAGAGCAGTCAGTCAATCAACAAAACCTGTTGATAACTTATTGACAAGTCTGTTGACAGGCCGGTTTGTTTTTGAATTT
This sequence comes from uncultured Desulfomonile sp., assembly GCA_964528855.1. Lineage (GTDB taxonomy): Bacteria > Desulfobacterota > Desulfomonilia > Desulfomonilales > Desulfomonilaceae > CAITZA01. The sequence continues at coordinate 7,841 of CAZGVM010000153.1, forward strand.
CCGTAGTGTTACACACTTTGCCCCAGAATTAAACACCGGGCTTTTGTCTAATATTATTAGACACATACTCCGACGCTGCTACAAGGATTGTCCCGATTTTGTGGTAGATTTGGGCCCTTGGGTATTTATCAACAGTTGTTGATAGGTTATGGCCATAGGATCATGATCTGGTCTCAGGAATCAGCGTAACAGAAGCAGCGTTGATTA
>CAZGVM010000154.1:0-7925 GCA_964528855.1 uncultured Desulfomonile sp.
GAGGATGACATGAAAAGAAACAGAAACGTATTGTTAACCTTAAGTCTAGCGCTACTGATTGTGTTGTCAGCATCGCTCGCTCTCGCCCGTAAACAAGGGCATTCCAACAAGGCTGAACAGAAGAGCGCCATACTGCTGGTTGCTTTTGGAACAACAGTTCCTGAGGCTCGCAAAGCATTTGATCAGGTTGAATCACTTGTAAAAAGGGAGTTTCCCGATACGGAGATCAGGTGGGCTTTCACTTCCTCGATAGTCAGGAAGAAACTTGCAACTGAAGGCGTGAAGCTGGATTCCCCCAAAGTGGCTCTTGCCAGGATGATCGACGATGGTTACGACAGGATTGTGGTTGCCTCCCTGCACACGCTTTTCGGTGAAGAGTTTCATGATCTGGCGCAGGACGTCAATGCAATGAATCAGGCTTCCGGAAGTTCCAGCAGAAAGATAGTCTTGGCCAGGGCCCTAATGTCATCACGTGAAAACATTGAATCGTCAATCAAATCATTGATTGGACAAGCCCCAAAAACACGAAAACCGCAAGACGCCATTCTGCTGATGGGGCACGGGTCCGAACATCACCCGGCGGACACGGTCTATGCTGCGATGAATTATTACGCCCAGAGCGCTGACCCCAACCTTTTCGTCGCAACAGTGGAGGGGCAACCAACTCTGGAAGACATGATTCCGAAGCTGAAGAAGGCTGGAGTAAAAAAGGTCTTTCTGATGCCGTTCATGGCTGTTGCCGGCGAGCATGCGAAAAACGACATGTGCGGTGAGGATAAAGATAGCTGGAAATCTGTTCTCCGGGAGAATGGCTTCGAGGTGGAGTGCGTCCTGAAAGGAACAGCCGAAAACCCTGATATTGTGAATCTTTGGATTGACAACATTAGAACGGCGTACTCACATCTCAGGTAGCTGTGGTTCATCGGAAATGTTTCATCAATCACGAAAAAAATTGTCATTTATTCTCAAAGAGTATAGTCTTAAAAAATAAAATTCCTATATATTAAAAACTAAATATAGTAATGTTAAGCCAGATATGGTCCGCTCCGAATCCGGAACGGACCTGGTTCGGTTCAACTAGCGATTAAAGTTCTGGATAGTTTTTCCGTTAACCTCGCTCAGGTCTTGAAATTCGTCTTTTTTGGGGAGGATCTAGATGTTCTTAGCTCGCGATGTGATGACCGAAACATTCCACACCCTTAATCCCGACATGTCTATCCCTGAGGCCGCCCTTTCGTTCAGATCTGCGAGCAGGCAGCAGAATCGGCGTATTTTCGGCATGCTTGTCGTAGGTTCCGATGACTGTCTGCTGGGAATGTTATCCATGTATGATTTGTTACTAATGATCAGACCCAAGCACTTCCACCTGTGGGGTGTCATGGATGACATCGAGATGAGAGGTCTGCTTGACAATGTTTGTCAGCAAACCAAGTCAGTCCTGGTCAAGGATATCATGACAACAGATGTGATTACGGTGACACCTGATACTCCTGTGATGCTGGTGCTGGATCTCATGATCAAGAAGCATATCCGGCGGGTTCCTGTGGTTGAAGGAGGCAGGATTAGAGGGATTGTTTACATATCTGATCTTTTCTACAGGATTGTTGACAAGCTGGTTGATCAATCAACCGGAGAAAATGTTTGCAACGGTTAGTCGTTGTCCACGGTGATTCTAAATGGCTCAAATATTGAAGAACTCGACGCTCAGGGGCATTCTGGTAAAAGAAGCCATGCGCAGACAGATCGTCAGCATTGATATCGATTCCACAATCAGCTCTGCAATCAAAAACCTTATAAAATACAAGATATCAGCCTTACTGATAAAGGATCATGATGGAAAACCCTCTGGGGTGGTTTCCAAAACAGATATTGTCAGCGCGTATTATGCGGGTTTGTCGGCGGACACTACCGTCAACAATATAATGGTTGGGCCACCTCTTTTTTGCAGGCAGAATCAGTCATTGGAGGCGGCTTTGGAGCAGATGCGATCCAGCATGGTATATCGCCTCTACGTGACAGATAAGATCGAGGATGATGTGACAGGGGTTTTGGCGTATCCGGACATAGTGGCGCTGCTATACGTTTACTGTCGGGGATGTGATCAAAGCGCCACCAGCAGGCGAATGCAAAAACTTGACGATTCCCACGTTTTGAGGATTCGGGTTAAGGACGTGATGACACCCAATGTCGTATCCTATTCTGAATCAGACACTCTTTCAGATATTATTGAAGGTATGTCGCAAAACAGGTTTAGCTCCGTCCTGATAAAGAATGTCAGCGACCTGCCGATTGGCGTCATTTCAAAAACCGATCTGATGTTGGCGTACAATCATGGTTTGCCTATTGAAGAGCCCGCTGGGTCCATTCTTAAGTCTCCCAACGTAAGATCCTGTGATGAAGAGGAGTTCATAGAGGATGCTATCAAGGAGATGGTGTTTTCTGAACTCCACAGGCTGTTCGTCCACAGAGGAGACATATCAACCATAACCGGAGTTTTGTCTCTATCTGACCTGGCCCGTTTCCGTTCCGGTTCGTGCCACGCGTGTGTTGGCGCCCGTATCACCATGAAATGAACGTAACTGAAAATACTCGCCATTTTTATCCTGCTGCAGTTTACAGACCGAATTTTGATGACGACTTATCCACGGATTGCTGCTATATAATCTCTGGATGCCGTAAGCTCAATAACAAGTTTCATTATTAAATCGCATTGCATTATAGGAGAATCTCTATGACCGCCAAGGTTTACTACGACCTGCGCGAGCAGTTGGATCAATACTCGGTTGGATTTCCATCCACGGAATCCGGTGTTGAACTCGAAATTCTTCAGGCCATATTCACTGAGGAAGAAGCGGAAATGTACCTGAATCTGAGCATGATGTTAGAGTCGCCGGAGCACCTGGCGAAGAGAATCGGGAGAGAAACTCCGGAAGTGGCGGAGTTGCTGGAAAGAATGGTCGAAAAGGGACAGATTTTTAGAACGACGAAGGGGGATGCCAGAAAATATGCCGCGGCTCCCTTCATAGTTGGCTCTTACGAGTTTCAGGTAAAAAACATGGACAGGCGTTTTGCCGAGCTTTTTGAAAAATATTTCAACGAAGCCTTCGGCAAACATGGAATTTCACAGTCAGCCCCGTTACGCACCGTGCCTGTTAACAAGACCATAGATCACAGGTGGCCCGTGGCGCCGTATGAGGACCTGAAAGAAATCATCAAAAGTAAGGATACCATATCTGTAGGCAAATGCATTTGCAGGACCCAGCAGAATCTATTGGACAAGGGTTGCGGTAAGACTCTCGAGGCGTGTTTACAGTTCGGAAGCCATGCGCACTTTTACGTGGAGAAAGGCATGGGTCGTTACATAAGCCAGGATGAAGCGCTCGGGATTCTGGAGCAATGTGACCAGGAAGGCCTGGTGCCTCAACCTTTCATTTCGCAGGATACCGGAGGAATATGCAACTGCTGTGGGGATTGCTGCGGAATTCTAAGGTCCATCAAGTTACATCCGAAGCCTTCCGAGAGAGTTTACACGAACTACTTCGCCCAGGCGGACACTGAAACATGCAGCGGTTGCGGAACCTGTCTGGAAAGATGCCAGATGGAGGCCATAAAGCTGGACGAGGGAGGTGTGGCAATTGTGGAGAGGGACAGGTGTATCGGCTGTGGCCTCTGTGTGACAACATGTCCTACTGACGCCATGTCCCTTCAGATGAAGCCGGAATCCGAACGGAAAGACCCGCCCAAAACCAGTAAGGAATTTGTGATGAATCTTGCTTCAGCCCGAGGCAAGTCCCTGATTCCTTTGTCGGTGGTAAAGAAAGTCCGGTAGTCGGGCCGTCCACCCGCGTGCATTGCTCCGTCAATTTTCTTTGATGATCTTGTTGATCGTGCTGCGATAACTGTTATAAATTAACGCCAAGCCGAATATCATGAATACCAGATACGGCCAAACGTGCGTAATCGAGAAATCGCCGTGTGACGATATCACGACGACCGTGGCCAGTACGATTAACCAGACAGTTGCCAACAGAGAAAAAATATATGATATTCTGATATCTGGCTTGGTTACTTCCATTTGTGAAGGATTCATCGGTCTATCCTAACGTGAAGGCTTGATTTGAACGAGCGGTTATTACCGCTTGCATGATTATAATCTAAAATTCCTGAATAGGGCAGTGCCGGTCAACATATTTTTGATGATCCTTCTAATTTTTTCGATTAAAGTTTATCATGAGCTGAAATAGTCTCAACGAATCAAGAGTTGTTCGCATGTGTAATTACGCAAGGTGACCACAAATGGCCGATCCCCCTGGCAAGTTTGAGCGTGATCCTGAACTGGTGGAATTACTTTATCGGAAATACGCCAGAGATGGTGTCCGCATTTCTTCATGGCGCCAGAACATTCGTTTCTGGCTCAAGAAGAGCCTTTGGATCGGTGTGACGAAAGGCAGTCGAAAACTTAAACGGCTTATCGATATAATTGGTTCAACGCTGGGTCTTATACTCTTGTCTCCTGTTTTCCTCTTACTGTATCTGGCCATAAGGATAGAAGACGGGCCTCCGGCCTTTTTTGCCCAGGAACGGGTGGGAAGACTCGGCATTCCATTCAGGATGTACAAATTCAGGTCTATGGTTAAACATGCCGAGAAGATGCGAGATGAACTTGAAGATTTAAACGAAACCGGTGGAATCATTTTCAAGATCAAAAGGGATCCCAGAATCACCCGCGTCGGTCATTTCATGAGGCGTTACAGTCTCGATGAACTCCCCCAACTTTATAACGTTCTCAAAGGGGATATGTCTCTGGTAGGACCAAGACCGCACCCTGTAACCGATGTGTCAAAATATACACTAGAACATCGAAGGAGATTTGAGATTACGCCGGGCTTAACATGTTTCTGGCAGGTCAGCGGCAGAAGCGAAATCGGTTTTGAGAAACAGGTGGACCTCGACATGCAATACATTCAGAGCCAATCCTTCCGGCTTGACCTGGTGCTGTTGCTGAAAACTATCCCCGCTGTAATATTCGGCAGGGGAGCTTACTAGAGAACCTGTGGTGGATGTGAAAACTTGTTCAAACCGGACACATGTGCGCCACTTTCTGGATGGCAAAATATTTGGCGCAACTGTCTATTATAATGGCAAGATTTCAACCATTTTACAAGGAGTTGAAAATGTACACTAGGGCACTGGTCTTTTTGCTGGTCTTGGTAACTGCTTGCGCGGTGGCATATGCCCAAGACGTCACTGACACCAGTTCGGTCAAAACCTCCCAGGGCGATTTGAACATTAGAGCGCTAGGTCACGGCACACTAATGTTATCACACAACGGTAAAATAGTTCACATCGATCCCTGGACCAAGCAGGCCGACTATACAAAGTTACCAAAAGCCGACCTGATACTTGTTACCCACGAGCATCAGGATCATCTTGACATGGATGCCATCTCAAAAATAACCAAGCCTGAAACCAAGATGATCATAAACCAGAAATGCGCGGAAAAACTCCCCAACGCAACCGTAATGAAAAACGGTGACCTCGCAACGGTGGCCGGTTTCCAGGTTGAGGCCGTTCCTGCCTACAATCTCGTCCACAAGAGGGACAACGGACAGCCTTTCCACCCTAAAGGATCAGGAAACGGATACATCATAACTTTCGGAGACAAACGTGTTTACGTTGCTGGAGATACTGAAAACACTCCCGAGATGAAAGCTCTGAAAAATATTGATGTGGCTTTCCTGCCGATGAACCTGCCTTATACCATGACACCCGAGATGGTTGCGGATGCAGCAAGGGCGTTCAAGCCAAAACTGCTCTACCCCTACCACACAGGGGAAAATGAAGTTAAGAAACTCACTGATCTGATGAAAGACTCCAGGGACATTGTCATCGTCTACAGGAAATAATGATTCAAGGCCTTGTGCAAATCTATGCCAACAGATCTTTTATGGCACGCCTTGCAGCCAGATGCCCGCACATTCCATGCACCCCGCCACCGGGGGGCATGGATGATGAGCATATATAGACGCCCTTGGTAGGGGTGGAGTATGCCCTGAGACGTCCTAGCGGCAGCACGAACAACTCTTCGAAGCTCTGTATCCCTCCAACTATGTCGCCACCAATGTAATTGGGATTGTATGACTGCATGTCTCTTGGAAACATCGCATGTCGGTAGAGAATTATGTCTCTGAATCCTGGAGCGAACCTCTCCAACTGGCTTTCAATCCTTTCGGTCATATCCGTCTGGCAACCATTTGGAACATGACAATACGCCCATGCAATATGTTTATCCGTCGGCGCACGCTCTGGATCGAACAAGGTCGGCTGTGCCAACAAAACAAAGGGCTTGTCGTGAACGGCTCCCTCCCACACAAGATGTTCCGATAAAGTCACATCTTCAATGGTCGGCCCTATGTGCACGGTGGCGGCCTTGGCGCAAGTGGCGTCTGTCCAGGGTATTGGAGCGTCGAGCGCCCAGTCCAGCTTGAACACTCCAGGACCATGCTTCTTGGATAAGAGCCTTTTCTGGTAGGCTACCGGAAATTCATTTCCAGCAATTTCATATAACTGTCTGGGGGTAACATCGAACAGGATGACCTTTGCGCTCGGAAGATCGCTAATGGCATCAACCGGAGAGCCCACTTTTATTTCACCACCCATCGATGTGAGCATTAACGTCAATGCCTTGGCTATTGACTGTGAACCTCCCGAGGCAATTGGCCAGCCGACAGCATGTCCCAATATGGACATCATCAGACCGAAGGCAGCGCTCGAAGGCCGGTTTAAAGGCAAAAGCGAGTGGGCCGAATTGCCGGCGAACATGGCCCGGGCTCTCACACCTTTGAAGCGTTTGGTCGCCAAACTCAAGGCGGACCTGACCGCAAGAGGACCAAACCTCAGCAGTGGCACAGGATGACGTGGCGGCCCCAAAGGTTTGAGCAGTTCGTAGACCAACTCTTTCCAGAGTGGAACAAGAGGCCCAACAAGATTTACATATGCCTTTGCATCGATTCCTAGACCCTGGGCAGTATCCTCAACTGACCTGTGCATGAGGACCGCTTCATCATCAGGCAGTGGGTGAGCGAGTGGAACATCCGGATGAATCCACGTCAAACCGTAAGATTCAAGATCCAGCGATCTGAAAAACGGTGAGGCCAGGCCCAGAGGATGTATTGTAGCGCAGACGTCGTGATGGAAACCGGGCAGGGTAAGTTCCCTGGTTCGGATCCCCCCCCCTACCGTATCCCCTGCCTCCATCACAAGCACCGATCTACCGGCTGAAGCGATTGTTATTGCCGCAGCCAGACCATTCGGCCCCGATCCGACTACTACCGCGTCGTATTTAGTAATTGGACGATGATTGCAACCAGTCATGAACATTCCACCTAATCAGGAAAACCATCGCAGCGGTTCTCTCAAAAGTGTAATAATTTGTGAGTTATATCGTGTGCTTGACACCTGACTCCACTGAATGGACTGATCAACGCAACGTCCTTCGTATGGAATATCGGCAGGCGCCCCAAGGTAAGTCGCCAGTGAGGCCAGCACGTGAGTCCATATCCGGACCTGCATTTTTGATCCGGCCACCCGAAACGCAGCTTCGAAAACAGGATCTCCGGCTCTGGCCAATCCGCATATCTGAGCCACCGTGCGTTTCCCGTCCTTGTATGCGCTGAAACTGACCCATCCGGATTCAGGATGGCCTTGAGGTGTCACGAATGTAAACGACAGCTCATCAGAGTACATTACCATTACGCCAGTCGAGACCGGACCTCCAGGAGTCATGGAGTCAATCAGGACAACCTCACCGGCCGCAATACCCGAGGGGGAAGGATAAAACCTGTTACACGACGGCTGGAAGTCAGGAAAGTTTTCCTTCATCGCTTTGACTGCGTCTTCAGGAGAGGCCACACTGCCATCAAGAT